>JAPKDK010000010.1 GCA_028872645.1 Verrucomicrobiota bacterium | reverse complement strand
CTCGCTCTTATGTCCCAAAGCAGCGATCAATCAAAATACAACTGGAGCCCCGAGTTGCTCGCGCGCAACTCCGGTTATGCCCGCGCCTTTGCCGAAACCGCCGCCAACTCCCCGCAACGCGACCAGATTCATTACGCGAAGGAACTGCGTAACCTGAAGGCGCACTGGACCGATGCCCAGCGCCTTGAGTACTTCCGCTGGTATCGCAAGGCCGAAGGATTCAAGGGTGGTAATAGCTTCAGCGGATTCCTCAACAACTTCCGAAAAGAAGCGCTGGCTAATGTCCCCCAGGAAATGTTGTCCGCCATTGAAAAGATCAAACAGGAGCCGGCTGCTGGCGGTCCTCCCTTCAAGATAGACACCAGGCTCGTCCTCGGCGTGAAGCCAATGATGAAATTCGACAAGACCGAACTAGTTGTAAAGCCCGGCGCAGCCGTGGAGCTTACTTTCACCAACAATGATCCGATGCCCATGATGCACAATCTGGTGCTGGTGAAGCCGGGTGCGCGACTGGAGATTGTCACCGCAGCTGCAATCATGGGCGCCGCTGGCATGGCCAATAGCTTCGTACCCAAAAGTGACAAGGTGATCGCCTATACGCCACTGGTATTAACTGGTAACACCTACAAGCTGTACTTTAAGGCTCCTACCGACCCCGGCAAGTACGAGTACATCTGCACCTACCCTGGCCACGGTCTCACCATGTGGGGAATACTGCATGTGAAGTAGGTTCTAAAATGTTGAGCCAATGAAATATTTGGGCTAACTACTGCGGCCCGTTATCAAACCAAGACTAAACCCATGGCTATTGCTCCGAAATCCGTTAAGCAACTCAAGACTGTTAAAAAGAATGTCCGCAAACACGTGGACGCGGCGCTGGAGGCAACCGGCGGATTGCTGCGCCTAGCGCCTGCGTGGGTGCCGCGTTCGTTCCTGCAGCCGGGCTTGCGGTTAAAGCTGCACCCGGATGACACCTATGCCTATGGCCTCAACCGCGGCGGCATTGACGAGCGCTGGTTTGGATCCACCACCGAGGCCGCCAATGAAGGTCGTGTACCCGACGAGGGCCTTAGCTACGTGGTCCACGGACGCAACCGCTTCACCTTACGTGAAGCAGTAGCCGAATGCGGCGCAGACATCATCGGCAAACGTATCTGGAATAAATACGGCAAGTGGCCGGTGTACTCGAAGTTCTTCGACAATATGGGGCCCATTCCACACCACATGCACCAGAATGCCAAACAGGCCAAGCTGGTCGGGCAGGAAGGCAAACCCGAGAGCTACTACTTTCCGCCTCAACACAACAATGTCGGAAATAATTTCCCCTACACCTTCATGGGCCTCGAACCTGGCACCACCAAGGAGCAGGTGCGTAAGTGCTTGGAGGATTGGAACAAAGGCGACAACGGCATCCTTGACCTCTCCAAGGCTTACCGACTCAAACCCGGAACCGGCTGGCTGATTCCACCGTGCGTATTGCATGCTCCAGGCAGTCTGTGCACCTATGAACCACAATGGGGCAGTGATGTGTTCGGCATGTATCAGAATCTCGTCGAAGGCCGTGAAGTGCCGTGGAGTTTGCTGGTTAAAGACATGCCCAGGAGCAAACACAAGGATCTTGATTTTATCGTTAACCAGCTCGACTGGGCTGGCAATGTGGACCCGAACTTCAAGAACAACCATTACCTCGAGCCCATCCCGGTGGCCGACACCCGTAAGGAAGGCTATGTGGACCGCTGGATTGTTTATGGCCGCATCAAAAAGGAACAGCTATTTACCGCCAAGGAACTCACCGTGGATCCCGGCACCAAATGCACCATTAAAGACAAAGGTGCTTGGGGTGGCATCTGCGTGCAGGGCAAAGGCACCATCAATGGCCAGCCTCTGAACAGCCCCAAGCTCATCCGCTTCCACGAGCTGACTGAGGATGAATACTTCTGCACCGAAGTCGGGGCAAAAGCTGGTGTAACCTTTGAAAACACCAGCGATACCGAGCCACTGGTGCTGCTGCGCTACTTCGGGCCGGAAGTAAACAAGGACGCTCCCGAAATGGGTGCCTACCGCAAACGGAAATTCAATTAATCAAAACATGAAACTTAAAATCATTACTCGCCGTTTATTTGTCACTGCCTTCACTCTTTTGATTGCGCAAGTCAGTGTTGCTGAAGACAAAAAACAAAAACCACTACGGGCTTTACTGATCACCGGTGGTTGCTGCCACAATTATATTTTTCAAAGCAAGGCCCTGATTGATGGCGTGGCGAAACATGCGAAAGTGGACTGGACAGTCATCAATGAGGGAGGCAAGGGCACCAAGGCGATGATCCCGCTCTACAAGAACCCAAACTGGGCAAAGGGGTACGACGTGGTGGTGCATAATGAGTGCTTTGCCAACACCAGCGACAAAGCCTACGTGCAGTCGGTTACCAAGGCACATGAAGCCGGGGTACCGGCCGTGGTCATCCACTGCGCGATGCACACTTATAGGGCGTCAAGTTTTGATGATTGGCGAAAATTTTTAGGTGTGACCAGCAAGCGTCATGAGCATCAGAGCACTTACTCGGTGAAGAAAGTGATCAAGAATCACCCCATCCTCAAGGGCATGCCCGACGACTGGAAGACGCCTAAGGATGAACTTTATGTAATTGAAAAACTTTGGCCCAACGCCAAGGCACTGGCCACCTCCGTGAGTGAACGGGACAAAAAAGAACATGCGGTGATCTGGACACATCAGTATGGCAAGGCCCGTGTTTTTGGAACCACCTACGGCCATTCGGACGCCACCTTCAAAGACCCGGTGTTCATAGGCTATGTCTCTCGAGGTCTGCTCTGGGCGGCAGGACGGCTGGATACAGAGGAATAACTGCGCCAACAAGTTCGATATGAACAAACAAGCCGCCCTCTGACTTGTAGTAACCCCTAGCCCTCCTTCGGCCCCCAAATGAATATGGATACGCCGAAAATTGGCGATTACCGCAGCCGAAAATTTAATTGAGCCACTTGGAGTTTGCTATTTCTTGAGGGATACGATTCCGGAGTCGATGAGTTTCTGCACGATGGCTTTGGACATTGCCTCGTGGCCTTCGTCGCGGAGGTGGCTGCGATCTGAATATAGGGTTTGAAAATCGAGGTTTTCTAAAACTTGTTTCATCGACAAATGAAGCACTCCTTTTTGCGTTTGGCTTTCCGCTATATTTTCCAAACCATTATCATCCAAACGCCGACTTTGGTTTTCGGATTCCATATTGTACGCCTGCGATATCACTAGGATTGGAATTTGTTTTGCTAAGGCGGCTTGGGTGCTTTCGCCGGTCAATTCCCGCACCCGTTGATTCCATCTTTCCGTGGCCCCTTCGGATGACATTGCGACTATTTCGGCATCGGCATCATTCTTGGCTTGCGACATTCGGATAGAGGCCGGAATCCATTTCCAAAAAACTTTTTCAGTTTTCATCTCATAAACCCGCCTAAGCGCGATGCTTTTCATGGGCCAATTTCTTGGATGCCACGAATTGAATTCGGTGCTTCTCAGGAATTCTCTTTCGTCTTCAAATTCATTGGAATTATTTATATGCAACAAAACCAGATCGGGTTTGTAATTCAGCGAATGCACCAGAGTCAGATGTTTTCGGCGTGCACCATGTCCGCCGATGCCGAGATTGTAGCTTTCGGCGGAGATTCCCTGAGCTTTCAGCTCAACGGCAAGCCGACCGGCGTAGGAGCTTTCCACGCTTGAGCCGCGAGTCACGGAATCGCCTATCACGAAAACCCGAAAGACCCCTTCGGGTGGTTCGACAGTAAACGATTGGGGCCGGAATCGGCGACCGCCCGTCCGTTTGAGGTGGACTTGGCCGCCTTCTTCAATGAATCCGGCGGAGGGATGGAAGCCATATTCAAACCGGCCGGACATATTGTCCTGGAAAGAAATTCGCACGGCCAGTTCCACCCCAATCATAAGACATGCCCCGAAGAGAAAGGCGCGGGAAATGAGGGGGTTGCTTTTCATTTTGAATTAGAATTGGAAGTATATGAATTCCTGATCGTTCACCATTGAGGTTGCGGTGAAAACAAAAAGCAGCAAATAAATAAAGCCGCGCGTCGCCCAATGGTGGTGATCCAGCGAAGCCTCATCGCGTTCCTTGAGCGTCGCCCATTGCAGAAGCAAAAGTGGCCCGATATGGAGCAGCAACCATCGGGCGGGCTTTTCCCACTCCATCGCGTCGGTCACTTGCCATTGGAAAACGCCGGTAAACCATAGATAAAATTGAAACATTGAATCCGACCGAAAAATTGCCCAACCGATCAAAGTGAGACCGCACATCCCAATCCAACAAGCGAGCTTTGCTGCTCGGCCCGATTCACAGGCTTGTTGCCATCGGGGGGAATAATGAAATGCCATCAACAGGCAGGCGTGGTATGCGCCCCACAAAATAAATGTCCAAGCCGCGCCATGCCACAGCCCGGCTAAAACCATAGCAATGGCCAGGTTTCTGCAGGTCGCACCCCAAGTGCCCTGATTACCACCCAACGGAATGTAAACATAATCGCGGAACCAAGTTGAGAGCGTGATGTGCCAACGCCGCCAAAATTCGGAAGGGTTGAGCGCGAAATACGGAAAGCGAAAATTCAACGACAACTCGATACCCAAGAGGCGTGCCGAGCCCCGGGCGATGTCGCTGTATCCGGAAAAGTCACCATAGATTTGAAAGGCAAACGCAAGCACGCCCAGAAAGGCCCAAGCGGTGTTGATTTCCGGGTTGTCAGCAGCAAACACGTGATTGGCCAAAATCGCGCAGTTATCGGCCACAAATAATTTTTTAAAAAACCCCACCAACAACAGCCGCAGACCAATATGTAAATGGCTGATGTTCCACTTGGCCGGTGCGATCAATTGCGGAAGCAGCTTGGTGCTACGCTCAATGGGGCCTGCGATCAATTGTGGGAAAAATGCCAAATAGGTGGCGAAGGTAATGAAGCAATCGGTGGGCTCGATTTTCTTGTTCTTGATATCAACGATATAACTAATGGCTTGGAACGTGTAAAACGAGATGCCCACCGGCAAAATGATGTGGGTGAGGGTCCAGCTAGAGGACAAGCCGAACTGCTCCACCAAGCCACCAACGGAGTCGGCAAAGAAATTGAAATACTTGAAGAAACCCAGTAACCCCAAATTGATTCCGAGCGCCAGCCACAAAAAGCCCTTCCGGCGGCCTTGATCGGATGACATCTTTCCAATCAATCGATTGGCACCAAGCATCACGGGAAGAAACGAAAAGGCGGCGATGAGAACTTCGTTGGAAACCGTTCTCCCTTGGATTTCAAAAATCGAACACAGCGCGAGCCACACCCCGGGCAGCAGGGCAAGCGCGGTTATTTTCCCCGACGATTTCTGTCTGTTGGCAATCCCAAGTCCACACAAATAATAGGTGGTGCTTGAAGCCAGGAGTAACGCCACGAAACGAACGTCCCACGCCATATAGAATAGATAACTGGCGGCGAATAAAAGCCGAATGCGCCACGGCCGCGGGGAAACCCAAAACAGAATGAAGGCAGCGAGAAGAAGGCAGCCATATTCCAGTGAAACAAAACTCATTCGACGGGCGTAGAAGGCATCTTCGACATCAGGGAGTCAAGATTTTGTTAATCTACACGAGCTCTGCCGCTACACTCTAAATTTCTGCCGCTTTTTCTTGTGTAGTGGACTAAAGGCAGGCATAGTCTTCGGCTCCCTACGGGGGAATTATGGAATTTATCAGAAATATCGCGATTATTGCGCACGTGGATCACGGGAAGACCACGTTGGTGGATTGTTTTCTCAAGCAAACGGGGACGTTTCGGGCGAATCAGGCGATCGCTCAGGAGGATCGGATCATGGATTCGATGGATCTGGAGCGCGAAAAGGGCATCACGATTAAGGCGAAGAACGCGGCGTTTGAGTATCGCGGGCATCACGTGAATATCGTGGACACACCGGGGCACGCGGATTTTGGCGGCGAGGTGGAGCGATCACTGAGCATGATCGATGGCGTGTTGCTGCTGGTGGATGCGAAGGATGGGCCGCAGGCGCAGACGCGGTTTGTGCTGCGCAAGGCGTTGGAAGCTGGCGCGCAGCCGATTGTGGTGATCAATAAAATCGACCGCGATCACGCGCGGCCGGATTGGGTTTTGGATCAGGTGTTTGAGTTGTTCATCGCGTTGGGAGCCACGGATGAGCAGTTGGATTTTCCTTATATTTATGCGAGCGCGAAGGATGGCTACGCGACGACGGATCACACAAAACTCGGCGGCGATATGACGCCGTTGTTTGATATGGTTCTTGAGCGCGTGCCCGCGCCGAGCAGTGACGAGGGCGAGGGCTATCGGATTGCGGTCGCCAATGTGAGCTACTCGGATTACCTCGGCCGAATTGGGTTTGGAAAAATCCGCACGGGCACCATTCGCGTGGGCGATCCTCTCTTCGGCTTGCGCGGCGAGGCCGAGCCGGTGGCGGGCAAAGTGACGGCGCTGTTTCATTTTGAGGGGCTGAAGCAAATCCAAATCGAGGAAGCCCACGCAGGCGACATCGTGGGCGTAGCGGGCTTGCCGGATATTCTCATTGGCGAAACTCTAGTGGACAGCCTCGACCGACCAGCGCTGCCCTTCAAGCCCATCGATCCGCCGACAATTAAAATGGCCTTTGCTGTGAACGACGGACCGCTCGCGGGATTGGACGGCAAGAAAGTTACCGCCCGCAGCATTTGGGAACGGCTCGAGCGCGAGGGACGCGCGAATGTTTCGCTGCAAGTTGCCCAAACGGACAACAGCAAAATTTTCCACGTCACCGGCCGCGGCGGAATGCAGATTGCCGTGCTCATCGAACAAATGCGGCGCGAAGGTTACGAGGTGCTCGTCAGCCGGCCCGAGGTACTGAAGCATCAAGACGAAAACGGCAAGTGGCTCGAGCCGATTGAAAAAGTTTTTCTCGAGGTGCCGAAGGACGCCGTGGGTGATGTGATGGAAGCGCTCGCCACCCGCAAGGGCAACGTTACCGATATGGCCCCCGCCGGCGATCGCATGACTCTCGAGGCGTTCGTGCCCACGCGCGGGCTCATCGGCTTCGAGGTCGAGCTGCTTAACTTCACGCGCGGCGAGGGCATTATGAGCCATCTCTTTCACGAGTACGCACCCGACACCGGCGAAATCCCCGCCCGCCGCACTGGCGCCCTCGTCAGCATGGAAGACGGCACCGTGACCGCCTACGCGCTGGACACCCTCCAAGGCCGCGGCCGAATGCTCGTCGTCCCCGGCGACAGAGTTTACAAAGGAATGATCATCGGCGAAAACGCCCGCGACAATGATCTCCCCGTGAACCCCATCCGCCCCAAGCACCTCAATAACTTCCGCTCCCAAGGCGACGGCAAAGGCATTATTCTAAATGCCCCGATGACCCTCAGCCTCGAGCGCGCCCTCGAATATATCGCTCCCGACGAATATGTCGAAGCCACGCCCAGTACTCTTCGTCTCCGTAAAAGAATCCTCAACGAACACGACCGCAAACGCTCCGAGAAACAACGCTCAATGCAGTTGGCGTAATCCGGACACGAGAGTATTCTATAGCACTTTGGGGTTGAACGCCTCGGCTCAGTTGATACTTTGGCCGCCGTACCCCAGTGTTTAATCAATCAAACCTATCATGAGTAATACTCCCAAACTTCATAATGCCATGTGGCCCGGGCTCGTTGGCAAAGGTGCCGACGAAGGCCAGGAACCGCCCATCAGCCTCGAGCACATGCTCGATCTCACCGCAGCTGCCGAGGTGGATGGACAGAAATTTGATGGCATCGATTATTTTCTTTTCCTGCCGCACACCAATCCCAAGGCTAGCGATGATGAGCTAAAAGGCATCGCCGACCTCATTCAGAGCAAAGGCTTCGACATCGGCTCACTGGTGGCACCTGTTTGGCCCGGCACCGTGGGCGATTCGGCGATGGGCACTGACGAGCAGCAGGGCAAGTTCCTTGAGGCTGTCAAAATGGCCTGCCGTATTGCCAAGGTGTTCAACGAACACGGTGCCCGCAAGCGCGGCGTGATCCGCATCGACTCCGCAGAATTTGGAGTGGCATCATTCCTGGAAGATCCAAGCAGCAACATTAAACGCATCGCCGCCACCTTCAAAGAAGCCGCAAAAATCGCCGCCGACCATGGTGAACGATTGGCTGCCGAAGGCGAAGTCTGCTGGGCCGGTCTTCATTCTTGGAAAGCATCTCTCGCCCTGATGGAAGAAGTCGGCATGCCCGAATCCCTGGGTTTCCAAGCCGACCTCGCCCACACGTACACCTTTATGCTGGGGTACAACGCGCCGGATGATGCGCTGCTCAAAAAAGATCATAGCGAAGAAGAATTTTGGGCGGCCTACGAAAAAGTAGCCGATGCCCTCCGCCCATGGACCATCGACTTCCACGTCGCCCAAAACGACGGCGAAGTGCACGGCGCCGGCGACCACGACAAAACCGGCAAACACTGCCCCGCCGATGACCCCAACGGCAAACTCGACATCACCCGTTGCGCCGGCTACTGGCTCAAAGGCGCTGCCGATCGCGGCATCGAGCACATCTGCTGGGACGGCTGCATGTTCCCGAATGCCACACTCGAAAAACCCGAGACGTGGAACGCTATTCTCAAAACGATGATCGACGTCCGCGACGCGCACGGCTGGGAGTAATTATTAAACAATTTTTAAAACGATGAGCGAGAAAAAATCCCTCAACATTGGACTCGTGGGCTATGGCTTTATGGGTCGTACGCACACGAATGGCTACAAGCGCGTCAGCGACTTTTTTCCGGACCTCGGCCATCGGCCGGTGCTCAAGGCCGTGTGCGGCCGCACCGAGGATCGCACCAAAGCTTTCGCTGAACAGTGGGGCTACGAGAGCCACGAAACCGATTGGCGCGAATTGCTCAAGCGCGATGACATCGATGCCATCGATATTTGCACGCCCAACGATCAGCACGCCGAAGTGGCCATCGCCGCCGCCGAAGCGGGCAAGATGGTGCTCTGCGAAAAACCCCTCGCCCGCACCGCCGACGAAAGTTTACCGATGGTCGACGCCGTCGAGAAAGCCGGCGTGCCGAATACGGTTTGGTATAATTACCGCCGCGTGCCCGCCATCACGCTTGCCAAACAAATCATCGACAGCGGCAAGCTAGGCCAGATTTTCCATTATCGCGCCAACTTCCTGCAGGACTGGACCATCAGCGCCGACCTCCCCCAAGGCGGCGAAGGCCTTTGGCGCTTGGACGCCGCGGCCGCCGGCAGTGGCGTCACTGGCGATTTGCTCGCCCACTGCATCGACACCGCCATTTGGCTCAACGGCAGCATCGCCGACGTGTCCGCCGTCACCGAGACGTTTATCAAAGAACGCGTCCACACCGCCACCGGCGAAAAACAAAAAGTCACCATCGACGACGCCTGTCTTTTCCATTGCCACTTTGCAAATGGCTCACTTGGCCTGTTCGAGTCCACCCGCTACGCCCGCGGGCACAAGGCGCTGTACACCTTCGAAATCAACGGTGCCGATGCCTCCATTCGCTGGGATTTGCACGACCTCAACCGGCTCGAGTTTTTCGATCATAGCGACGACCCCAACACCCGCGGCTGGCGCAGCGTCCACATCACCGACGGCGACATGCCGTACATGGACAAGTGGTGGGTCCCCGGCCTCTGCATCGGCTACGAGCACACCTTCGTCCATCACATCGCCGACTTCCTCGCCAGCCTCGACAGCGGCACCCCGTGCAACCCCACCTTCCGCGACGCCCTCGAAACCGCCCACGTCTGCGACGCCGTCCTCTCCTCCGCAAAGGATCGCGCGTGGAAAGACGTCTAGGCAAAACCAATTCCCAACCCGCGCCCGCAAATGTCGGCGCGGGTTTTTAGTTGCCGTCCAATACATTGAAGGGATTGTTCACACATGAGTTTCATACTCACATATCTACTAGCATTTGCATTGGGCTGCTTGGCTCAAATCGCCTTGAGCGCGGAGCCACACACCGACTTACCCAAGGCACTGGCCAAGGCGCACTCCAAGCCGGTTTTCATTTACGTTTACGATTCGATATGAGGACAATTTTGCCGGGCCTTGAAAAAGGAACCGGACCGCGCGTTCGCGAAGCTGGCACCCAAGTTTGTGATTCTACATTTCGATACCCGCAACGGACGCGCGCCGCACGTAGCTCGTCTGAAAGTGAAACGCAACCAAACCTACGCCCTCGTGCTGCAGCCCGACAGCACGGAAATCGCCCGCATCGAAAAGCCGGCCGACCTCAAGCCCGTGGTGGCGCTCATGAAAAAAGCGTTGAAGAAAAAATGACCCCCGTTGAAAAACTTGCCCATTTATACCAAGAAAAGGCCGGTAAACGCGCGGTTTGAAAAATTTGAGTTGAATTCACCCCACCCTTTGTGGCGTCTTATCTCTCCCGCATTTGATTTAGGGACAACCAAAAATAAAAATAACCATGCTGAAACACGTTTTTACGAAAACACTGATAGTGGCCGCCTTTTTGACGGGCATCGCCGTGACCACCCAAGCCGCGACCGCACAAAAAATGTGCCCGCTGATGATCGAAGACGAAATCGATGAGGAAGAATTCGTCATCTACAAAGGCGTCAAAGTCTACACCTGCTGCGGCACGTGCAAAAAACTCTGGAAACAAAACCCGGACTACTACGCCGTGGTGAGCATCGAGCAAGCCCCGCAACTCAAAGCCGTGGCCTCCAAGACCATCAAGCCGATGGCGCAGAAATTCTGCCCCGTATACACCGACACCCGCGTGCATCCCAAGAGTCCGTCCATGGAATACAAAGGCAAAAAAATCCACTTCTCCAAGGAACGCGCCGTGACGCGCTTCAAGTCCAACCCCACGAAGTACGAGAAAAACCTCAAGTAGATTTCCAAACAAACTTTAGCAAGCCCCCACTCGCGGGGGCTTTTTTTATGCCTTCATCACACGCGCGGGGCGGGTGAAAACAAGTTGGCAGGTGATGGCTTTCTCCGCCAAACCGGTGAGCCGCGCGAGCACACGACGGTAAAGCTGGAGCTGGGGTTGATGGCGCTTAACCGCATTGGCAATCGTGTCGGCGTCCACGCGGTCGGTCTTGAAGTCGATGATTTGTGCGGTGTCGTCGTGCAGCACCACACGGTCGAACACGCCCGAGCAAAACTCGCCGTCAATAACCAGTTCAAATGCCCGCTCAAGCCACACCTCCGCACCATCAATCGGTTCAAACATTGCTGCCACCTCCCCGTTTTCAAAGCAACGCTCCACCTCGATGACCGCAGCGGGGTTGGCCACAGCATGTGTTTGCAGGATGGCCGCGGTGGAATCATCGCGCCACTCAATTTCCTCAAAAATGGCATGCACCGCCTGCCCGAACGCGGCTGCATCAGTGCCATTAGGCTCGAAGAGGGTAGCGCCGCCAAAGACCGTGCCGCCATGGGCGGATGGACGCCGCCGGGCCAGCCGACGATGGCAACGTTCTGCGGTGATGGGTTCAAATTCTGTTTCAACTTCTTCGGCAGTTTCTTTTTTATCCCACGTGTCCAGCCACTTAAAACTGCCGGACTCGAACATCACCTTGGCGGGCGTGGCAGAGCCTTCGAGGTCACGCCCGTCATCCTTGGCCAAGGCATCTGTCAGCAGCCTCGGAAAGTAGCCGGAGCTATCCGAAGGGCGGGTGGTGATAATGTACAGCCCCCGACGCGGGCGAGTAAGAGCCACGTACAATTTGCACAAATTTTCATAACACGCCTCGGCACGGCCTTGATTGCTCGCTTCGTCAAGCTGCTCCACGACCTCGCAGATTTCTCTAGACGGCAGGTCGAGAATCCACTCCGGATCGCCATCGGAGTTGATCTGGGTGTGAAGCGTATCCTTGCGGGCGGTATCCAGACGCTTGCTCTTGGCCTCAAGATCGGGCACGAGCGTGACGTCGAAGGTGAGTCCCTTGGCCTTGTGAATGGTCATCACTTGCAAAACGTTTGCACCGGAGGCATCGCTGAACTCCTGCGCGGGCATGAAGCGCAGAAAGGCGTCGATGTCGCGACTACCGTTCTCATCAAACTGCCGCGCCAGCTCGAGAAACTGCGCCGCACGCCATCGGGCAAAGCCATTGAGTTCGCAGTCAAATTTGCCAATCCACACACGAGCCGTGAACTCAAAACCGTCTTGGTGAAGTTCGCGTTGGAGTTTCCGCAGCGCCTTTTGCTGGTCATTCCGATCCACCGGCAAAAGCTTGGCCAATGGCGTCAACCCGAGGTGGCCGAGACTGAAACGATCCGACGGGTGTGCAGCAGCACGAAAGAGCGACAGCAGCGCTGCGCCGAGCGGATTGTCCGCGCCCGGATTGCTGGCAGACTCTCCGACCACAGGCATACCCGGCATAGCACCGCGCAGAAAATTCACTACCTCGCGCACGGTTTCATTTTTCTGCACGAGGATGGCGCAATCAATGCGGTTTTTAATGGGCTGCAATTGCTCCAGCAAATACCGCATCACCTCCCACCGATCGCCCTCGTCGTCGACGGTCAAGTACATCGAGTGGCCCTTCAATTCTGTGAGCGGCTCCGCACAGGTATGCTTTTCCCACCCCGCGTTCCAGCGTTGCCCGGCGGTTTCGTTGAAGGTTTCAGCGGCGATGACCTCCGCCGCCCCAAAGACATCGTTGATGAGTTTGAGCACGTCAGGCACCGATCGCCACGATTTATTGAGTGAAGTGGAAAGGATGCCGCCAGTGTATTTTTCCTCCACACGATCAAACAACCGCGGGTCGCCACCGCGCCATTGGTAGAGCGATTGTTTTTGATCGCCAACGCAGAAGAAGCCGCGGGCATCGTCGGGGTCCTGCAGCACCTCGTCGATAAGATTGGCCATCGCACTCCACTGCACGCCGCTGGTGTCCTGAAACTCGTCGAGCAACCAATGGTCGAATGCGCCATCCAGCCGGTATTCGAGGTCGAGCTTGTCCTCCCGCGAATTCAGCAACACTGGCAGGTCAACAAAAGTCAGCCGCCCCTGCCGCCGCACCTGCGCGTTGTATCGCTGCTCAAAAACCGCCAGCAACTCAAACACACCTCGAGTGCGCTTCAGACGCGCATCCAATTCTTCCGCCACACACTGCCGCAAGATCGCCCCCAGCATTCGGCTAAACTCCGGCGAGGGCTGGTTCAGCGCTTTGGCATTGCCGTACTTGAACGCCCAATCGCCCCGCTCCAGCGCATCGATTTCCTTAACGGCACGCAACATCAGTGTCTTTGCCTTGCCCAACAAATCCTTGCCCGGCGCCCAGTCGGCCAAGTGATCGGCCATGGTGTTGAAGCTTTTTTGCAAACCCGCACCAAACCCCTGATCCGCATCCAGCAGTTCGCGCCATTCCGCCACCATCGCTGGCCGGTTCGTGGGCTGGGATTTCCACAGGTGGCCGCCGGGCCAGATGCGGGCAGGATCACCCCAGAAAGAGCCGTCGGGAACACGCATCAACAACTCATGGCAGTCTTCGAGATGTTTTTCAAATGATCCGACAAAACTGCGGTTGTCCTTGCCCGCAGTGGAAAGCCGGTAGATCTCGATAAGGCTTTTGCGGTCCTCCGCACGTGCTTCATTTTCATCCAACAGATTTTCCAGCACGCGCAGACGGGCTTGTTGTTTGTCAAATTCGCTCATCATCGCGAACTCCCCGCCCAAGCCGAACTCCAGCGAAAACATCGCGATGATGCGGTGGAAAAACCCGTCAATCGTACCCAGCGAAAGCTGCCCCATTGCCTCCACTAACTGCCGTAGAGCGTCGCGGAATTGTTCCGGCTTGGCGGTTTGCAGATCGATTTCCTTCGCGAGTTTTTTGGCTTGCTCGGGATCGCTGGCCGCAGTCGCCAGCTTGGTGAGGATGCCCTCAAAAAATTCGCCCGCCGCCTTTCGTGTAAAAGTCAGCGCGATAATCCGATCCGGCGGCAGCCCGCACAATAGCAGCCGAATGAAGCGGTTGGTGAGCTGATAGGTTTTACCAGTACCCGCCGAGGCGCGGATCATATGGTTTTGAATGCCCTTCATACCGCCACCTCTTTCGGCTCAGCAGCGCATAATTCTGGCTGGCTAAAAAGAATGTCCTCGAAGTCATCATACTTCAACTTCGGCGCCGGCGGCCAGAAACGCCGCGCGCAAACATCCGCCACCACACCCCGCGCGCAGTCCAGCGCTGCCAGCCGCACATCCGCATCGGCCGGCGTAAGCAATGACACGCCCGTGCTCGTGCCCACTTGGGGTAAATTGAAATATCCCAATTCAAGATCCGTGCCGTATTCCTCCTCCAACGCCCATGCGTACAGGAGCAACTGCAGGTCCAGCCAAACGTGTTCTTTCCCGGCAAGATCAAACCGCGCGTAATCCAGCACAGCATCGTCCCGGCCGGATTTGAAACGCTGCCAGTGCTTTTTCGCCGGCAACTCACCTATGTTAGAGGACTTGTAATCCAGCACCCGCACCGCGCCCGTTTTTTTGTTCCGCTCGATACGGTCGATGCGCCCGATAACCTTCATGCCATTGATCTCCTTTTCAAATTTTTCCTCTGAACCAACAATCTCCCAGCCCGCCTCGCGTTCAGCCGCCTGCACGTGCGACACGTGCCGCAGCCGACGTTCTGCGATTTCCTGCTGCACCCGTAACGCCAGCGGTGGCCGGCGGCCAAATCGCGCCTCCACTTGCCGCGCCAGTTCCTCGGATAAAAATTTGTGGATCGCGTCCGCATCCTTTAGCGCGCGAGCCTTCGGTGCCTTTCCAAAAGCATCAAGCACATCATGCACCAACCCGCCAAAACCCTTGGCATCCATCTCGCGCAAATCAAAATCCTTCGGGGACATCTTCAAAATTTGGCGTAAATAAAACCGATACGGACACTTAAGATAATTGCAAATAGAAGAGTTGCTCAAATGATCCACCGTCCCGGTTCCAATTGCGGTGAGCTGCCACGGGGTCTCCCACGCAGGCGGCTGCGCCCCGGGTGGGAGCTGGGCGAACAGACGCTCCACCCGCGCAGGCAGCTCTTGATCCGCGCAACGAAACAGCAACCGCGAAGGCTTGAGCGGCTCGCCATTGGCGCGTTGACGGCCCACAAGATAATCCACGCGCCCGTTCTCGGCGCGCGAACTCAACAGCAGCTCCATCAGCCACGCGTCGCGCGCGAACCGATCAGCGTTGGTGCCCAGCCCGAGTTGCGCGCGCAGTGTATCGGGCAAAAATAAGTCGCCGCGAATGGACTCAGGCAAGTAACCCTCATTGACCCCGGCCACAATCAAATACGGCGCATCCTCCCAAGCCAACTCCAGCCAGCCTTGAATGTCCACCGCCTCCGCCATGCGCTCGGGAAACACTGCCTCGCGCCCGACAGCATCAAGCAGCAACGCCAGTGCCTCAGCGGCGGGGGGGCGTTTGCCCGACCCCAAGGCCGCCTCCCATTCGCCAAGGCGTTCCATGAACAGCCGTGCCGATTCCAAATCCGCCGCGTCACTTTCTCGACCCTCAATGAAATCGCGTCCACCAAATGCCGCCTGCAGAAACCCCAAAAGCCCATCGGACAACGACAAGGCGTCCAACCTTTCCATCACCTTTTCCAGCTCGATCAAAACCGTACGCGCAAAAATTCGGTTGCTCAGGTTGCCGCCCTCAAAATGCAACCGCGCGGCTGTGTCCAGCCGCGTAGGCAAATGTTCGGTGCGCATTTCATCCAGCCCGCGCAACAATTGCTCAGGCGAAAAATTTTCCGCCGCGCCTGCCGCCCAGCCCCAAGCATCCGGCATCCGTAACAGCGCGTCGGCGTTGGTGAAACTCGGCTGCCGTAGCAGCTCCTCCACGGCCCGCAAAAATGCCACCAACGGCGCGCGCCGCAGAGGCCGGCCGTCGGGATTGAAACACGGCACGCCGGCGTCAGCCAAAGTCCGCTCCAGACGCGGCGTCACGCTGGGGTCGGCCACGCCCACCGCCACATGGCGCGCACGGTTTTCTCCGAACGCCTTCATTCGCGCCGATACCTCCGCAGCCTGCGCGGCTTCATCCAGCTTGGAAATCATTTGAGAATCCGCCAGCGGCAACTCACGGTTGGCCCACTCCTCGGGCCGCGGACTTCCCCAGTCATCAAAAAGCGCTTTGCCATTTTTCGGCCCGAACACCACCACCTCCACCGGCACGCCGTCGACCACCAGATTGCTCAACGCCATTTGCACCAGCACGGGCAAATCCGGCACGCCGAGCACGGACACTCGCTGGATGCCTTCCCGCAGCACCGGTGCCGCGGCAGCTTGGCGCTTGGCGTCGTGCAAATCCAACTGCCCGGTCAACGCCTTGCGATAGGCAGCTTCAAGTTGTTTCAATTCGCGCCAGCGCGCTGCTTCCGGGCAGTCCTCGACCTCGACCACCGCAGCGCAGTCGAGCCCGCCTTCAGCCAACGCGCCGCGCAGATCGTGCAATGACCGCGCCATTTGCCGACGCCAAGTGAAATCCACCATTTCGGGCGGAAGCGGAAAAAGGTGTTTGTAATTATTCAGGTTCGCTTCGCCCAATACGCGATTCCAAGCCCACAGACACGCCAACTCAGTAGCCGCATTTTCACATGGCCGCACAAGGTGCCACGGCGTAACGGTCATCGGCGGAAACAGCGCCCCGCCGCGCCTTTCCATTTCACCCGCCAACGCCTCACGCAAGCGCCGACCCGCCTGCCGGGTGGGCAAAAGCAACAGCCGATCGCGCAAATCTGGCACGTCTTCGCCAGCACCAGCCAACAACCAATCCACCGCAGTCGTCAGCAGCGGTTGGTTCCAATGCAACTTTATCATTTCAGGTCGGTCGGCCATAGGCTTCATGAATACTGTAAAAATTTCATCACGCCAAGGATACACGCACGCTTGGACATCGGCGGTCCCAGCAAATTCCCTTGCCTTGCGGGCGGGGGGGTTGTTGGGTACGCGGGAATTTGCTGTGAGTTTGCCTGTCTTGTTGATTGCTGAAGATCCCGCTTGTCACCGCACCATTGCAGGGTGGACGGTGCTCGATCGGTTGGTGATTACCGCTCATCGCGCAGGCGCGGAGGGCATCACCCTCGTTTGCGCCGGCCAACGCCCCAAGCTCACGCGCGCCGAGGCGCTGGGCATTGACGTGAACTGGGCGGAGGAGTTGCCGCCGCTGGAGGAAAACTCACTCGTCGCTTCCGGCCAATTGGTCGTGCAATTTCCAGATTTCAAAAAAGTTCTGACTGAAGGCGGTCGATTATTTTCTGAAACCCGCGAGCCACTGCCTTGCGGCGTGGTGGCGGAATGGAAAAGTTCGCAGGAGGATTCGTTGCCGGATCGACCGCGTGTTTTCGCCGCCGGCGTGGCGTGCGTGGTGAAGGATGGCCTCAGCGCTGCGCAGGCGGAAGACGCGCTGTGGGACACAATGGGCAGCCCGACCGATGGCCTCGTGGACACGCATTTTAACCGCCCGCTGGGCCGTCCGTTGTCGCGCCTGCTCATTCACTCGCGAATCACGCCCAATCAGATTTCCATTTTCGGCATCATGCTCGGCGTGTTCGCAGCGTATTGTTTCACGCTTGGCTTGTCGCAATGGATGATTCTTGGCGCGGTGCTGCTGCAACTCTCGGCGGTGATGGGCTGCATCGACGGCGACCTTGCGCGGATGGGTTTTAAGGAAACCGAAGCTGGAAAATGGATTGAATTCGGCGGCCACCAAATGGTTCGGCTGTGCCTGTTCGCCGGCCTCGGAGTGGGGGTTTACAAATTAAACGGCAACAGCGGACCGGCGTTGTGGCTGGGGCTTTCGGCAGCGGTGGGCACGGTAATTTTCTTTGTGGTGATGTTGCGCGCCCACCTCCAGCTCCAGCCGTTCATCAACAAAACTGCCAACCGCGATTTCTCCGTGCTGCTGCTCGCGCTGGCGATCGCGCAACGGGTCGATTGGTTTCTGTGGCTGGCGGCCATCGGCGTGCATTTTTTTTGGTTGATGGCATTGTGGGTTCAGCGGCGCAATGACACGGAGGCGGTCGCGTGAAAAAGGGTGGCGCATCGTTTTGCTCGCCCTCTTTGCGTGATTCATCCAGCACATCGGCTGGACGGATATCCGGGACACCTTCGCCAAGCTTAGCCCGTGGATGTTCGTGGCGCTCATTCCGTACGCCATCGTGTTTACTATCGATTGCGTAGGCTGGCGGTTCACCTTCGGCCCCACCGCGCTGAAGGACATTCCATTTCGCGTGGTGTGGAGCATCCACCTCATTGGCGAAGCCATCAATAACGTGATTCCCAGTATGTACGTGGGCGGCGAAGTGGTGAAAGTGGGATTGCTCAAACGCCACGGCGTGCCGGTCGTCACCTCAGCCTCCGCGGCAGTACGATCGAAGACGGCGCAGTCCGTGGCGCGATCTACGTTTATCGCAATGGGCCCGGCGATGGCAGCAGTGGCGCTGCCCACGGAATACATTGAAATCAAATGGGCATTTGCCGCCATCGCGCTATTGGCATTTACGTGTGTGGCGTTGCTCTTCCGCATTCAGCACCACGGGCTTTGCTCCACGCTCATCAGCTGGGTGCGGCGTATGGGGTTTCGGCTGAAAGCGATTGAACCCAAGGAGGAGAAAATCCGCCAGCTCGATGATGAAATTTATGTTTTTTATAATCGCGATAAAAAATATTTCCGCTGGTGCACACTTACGTACCTCGCCGGTTAGATGTTCAATAACATGGGAATTATGGTGGTCGCGCATTTGCTGGGCGCACACGTGATGTGGGCCGATGCCTTCGCCATCGGGGCCTTCATCAGCGTGGCGCGCGGATTCAATACTGTTGTGCCCGGCGCGCTGGGCATACAGGAGTTCAGCGTGGTGGGGCTCTTCGCGCTGTTCGGCTACTGGCACGAACTGGGCGCGCAATATGCGATAGTACAGCGCGGGCGCGATGTGATCTTTTCCGTGCTCGGTTGGCTGCTGTTGTACGTGGGCGAAGCCACGTGAAAATCGCTGCGCGCGAAAACCCAAGCCGAGGAATTATGCTAACAAAGATTGCTTTTTCTTCAACGATTTCCACACTGCGGCATGCGCTATTTTTGGATCCTCGTGTTCGGCCTGTTCGCCGTGGGCTGCTCATCAGAAGCAGATAAGCTGGAAAAAAAAGCGGCTCGCGGCGATGTGAATGCCCAGTATGACTTGGGTTGCCTCTACGAGATGCCCGATGAGGGCAAAGCGGATTTGGTGCGAGCATATCAGTGGTATGCCATCGCCGCCACCAATGGCAATGTGATTGCCGGAGAAAACCTCAGCGACTGCGCGGACACGATGACGGCCCGGCAAATCGCGGAAGCCAAAAAGCGGGTGGCGGAATGGGTTGAAAAGCACCCGCCCAAAGTCGCGGCGAAGAAGCCCAAGGCAACTCCCAAACAAAAACCCAAGCACTGGTCGCCCACCGAACGGTTGAACGCCGCGATCCGCAATGGGCTTGGCAAAACCAAAACTGCTTCGCTCGTGCCCGCCGATTGGGCGAGGGTGACTACTCTCGATCTGGCCTCAATGCAATTGCACGATCTTGCCCCGCTGACCCAATGCGCCGCGCTGCGCGAGGTGGATCTCGGCCGAAACGGGCTTTCCAATCTCGCGCCGCTGGCCGGCCTTGCGAAATTGGAAAAGCTCTTTGCGTACGAAAACCGCATTGCCGACCTCAAGCCGCTGGCTAACCTCACCGCCATGCGCGAGCTTCAGCTCGCCATAAATCCCGCCATCAACGATTTGCAGCCCCTGGAAAACCTTTCCCGCCTTGAAGTGCTGGAACTGGCAAACTGCGGCGTAACCGATCTCAAACCCCTCGCGCGCCTCACCCAACTCCGCCGCCTCGTGCTTTCCTCCAACAAAGTGACCGACCCAACGCCGCTGCATGGCCTCGCGAAGCTGCGTTTTCTTTCCATCAAACATTGCCCCATCCCGCCCGCACAAGCCGCGGCCCTGCGCAAGGCATTGCCCAACTGTAAAATATTCGGCCCATAAATTTTATTTCCCCACCGCCATGGCTTGCTATTTATGACACGTCCGGGCAATTATCCGCGCTATCCGCGTCGTTATAATTTGCTTATGCGTATTATTTTTCCATCCCTAGCCCTGCTGGTTGTTTGCCTCGGACTGCTCGGCACGGGATGCTCCGCGCCGCGCGCCTACTCGCTGCCCGACCCCTCCGAACCCAGCGACGTCCTGCTGATGGCTCCCTCGATGACCGATCCCATCGAGCCGGTGAACCGCGCCTCCTTCGCGCTCAATGAATTTTTGTTTGCCGTGGCCGTGGAACCCGCCACCGGCGTTTACAACACCCTCGTGCCAAAGCCCGCCCGCACGGGCATTCGTAATTTTCGCAACAACCTGTTTTTTCCGCTGCGGCTAGTTAGTAATTTATTGCAGGCCAAATGGACCGGTGCCGGCACGGAGACCAAGCGGTTTCTCATCAACACCACCCTCGGCGTGGGCGGCCTCGGCGATCCTGCCACGCACAAATACAAACTCGCCAACACCAGCGAAGACCTCGGCCAAGTGTTCGGCCATTGGGGTTGGGAATCGAAAATATATTTGTACGTGCCGCTATTGGGCTCCTCCTCCGAGCGCGATGTGTTTGGCAGTGCCACTGGGTTGGGTCTCGATCCCGCCTCGCTCGTGCCCGCCGCCAGATTCGGTATGGGCTTCAACCACATTTCGTTTAGCAGCCGCGCCCTCCTGCAAATGCTCAAGACCGAGTACGACCCGTACGAACTCGCCAAAATGAACTTCACTCTCAAGCGCGACGCCCAAGTGCGCGACCGCCAGCTCGGTGGCAAACATGAGGACACCGGCCAAACGCAAACGTTGATGGCGGTTTATTCGCGCCCAAAAAATCAGGACTTCGCCAAGCTCGCCGATGAACTCGAAATAAATCCAGAAGGTTTCGCCCGGCCCCTCACCGTTTCCCTGTGGCTGCAAAAAAAACGCGCGCCCATCGCGTGGATCCTCCCTGGCCTCGGTGGCCACCGGCTGAGCACCCGCGCCCTCGCCCTCGCCGAGCAGGCGCACACCGAAGGCTACCACGTCATCTGCATCAGCAATAATTTTAACTGGGAATTCATTCGCAGTGCCCCCGCCGATTATTTGCCCGGCTATATGCCGCACGACCTCGCCGCCATCCGCGCCGTCCAAAAAGCCGTCACCACCCATCTCACCGCCAAACAGGTTGCATGCCACGTCACCGGCCAATCGTTGCTCGGGTTCTCTATGGGCGCATGGTACACCCTCAACCTCGCCGCCACCAGCCCGCCTGATACTTACGAACACGCCGTTGCCATCAATCCGCCCCTCGACCTCGTTCACGGCCTCAAGGCGCTTGATCGCCTCTACCGCACGCCCGGCAAAGACACCCGCGCCCTCCGCCAAACCGCGCTGCTCAAAATTGCCGTCAACCAAAAGCAAACCCCCAAGCAAGGCGCCGGCATGCCCTTCACCGATGCCGAAGCATCGTATCTGATTGGCCTCAGCTACCGCATCACCCTCCGCCAAGCCATCCTCTCCGGCCACCTCAACCTCGACGGACGCGACCTCGCCGCCCGCCGCCGTTTATATAAGCGCGTCAACGCCCTCAGCTGGGAAGATTATTTCACCAAAATTCTCACCCCCCACCTCGCCCAACAGGCCATCCCCCCCACAGCCCTCCCCAACGCCAGCGACCTCCGCCAACGCCAAGCAGGCGCCATCGCTGCCAAAAGCCTCCACCTCGTCCTCACCAGCAACGACTTCCTCCTCAGCGATGAACACCTCAACTGGTTCCGCGCCAACTTCCCAAACCAAATCACCTACAACGAAAAAGGCGGCCACATGGGCCAACTCTGGAAGCCAAAAGTCTACCGAGCCATTAGTGAAGTGATTCGCCGGAAATAAATCGGCCGAGCCAGCCGCCGCAGTCACAACATGAAATTCACCATCCTGTCCATCCTGCTCATCCTTGTTCCTGCGCTCCCTGCCGTGGAAATCATTGCCCATCGCGGGGCCTCGCATGACGCGCCGGAAAACACCCTTGCTGCCGTGAACCTCGCGTGGAAGCGTAACGCCGATGCCGTGGAGATCGACGTGTACCTTTCGCGTGACAAAAAAATCGTCGTGATTCACGACCAAGACACCGGCCGCACCACCGGCCACCGCGGTCTCGTGCACGAGCAAACCTGGGCGCAACTGCGCAAGCTAGACGCCGGCGCGTGGAAAGCCCCGAAATGGAAAGGCGAACCCATCCCCTCGCTCGAACAAGTTTTAAAAACCATCCCAAAAAGCAAACGCCTCTTCATTGAAATCAAATGCGGCCCCGAGATCGTCCCGCCCCTTGCAACACTATTGGCCAAAACCAAAACTCCCGCCGCCCAAACCGCCATCATTGCCTTCTCACTCGAAGTCTGCACCGCCGCCAAAAAACGCCTGCCTGCGCTCGAAGTGTTTTACCTCAAACATTTAAAACAAAACCCCGTGACCACCCAATGGCCCGTCATCGCTCCCACCCTCGCCGACGCAAAAGCCGCCCACCTCGACGGCATCAACATCGGCTTCAAAGGCCAAATCAACACCCCCGCCTTCGCCGCCTACCTCCGCCAAATCCGCACCCAATCCCGCCGCCAAAAACTCGGCCTCTTTGCCTGGACCATCAACACCCCCACCCAAGCCCGCCAACTTAAAAATACCGACTTCCAAGGGATCACCACTGACCGCCCAGCCTTCATACGCGAAAACATCAAAAAATGATCACCAACAAAACGAAATCAAATTTACGTCCGATAAATCTTAATATAATGGGCTAGATCGAAATCGGAGCGGGTAATGAGGATTCTCTGAGCTTCCCTGAATCAAGGTGGCGAGTTAGGGTTCTCTCAGTAATGAAAACTCTACTCACGGTCCTATTCTGTTTGTATCTGCCTCTTCTTTTGACGGCAGAAGCTCGGCCAAATATTTTATTCATTTATACCGATGATCAATCCACTAGGACTGTAGGATGTTATGAGGACGCATTCGATTTTGTGAGGACCCCGAATATTGATGCCCTGGCGAAAACAGGTGTCAGATTTTCACGGGCTTATATCGGTTCCTGGTGTATGCCATCGCGGGCCACCATGCTGACCGGTCACCATCAGCATGGAGTAGAGTCTATGCGTATGGAGGGCAAGTACCCCGGGAGTGCTTATGATCCCAAACAGTGCCCTTTCTGGCCGGCTGTGTTTCGTCAACATGGTTACGTAACAGCACAGATTGGGAAATGGCATACCGGTGTGGATGGCGGGTTTGGTCGAGATTGGGATTACCAGATTATTTGGAACCGGCCGAAATACGTGGAGAACTCACCGAATTATTATTACGATCAATTGACTGAATTCAACGGGGGCACCGCAAAATTGGTCAAGGGTTATACCACCGATAACTACACAAAATGGGCGGTCGACTTTATCAATGGCAAAGGTCGAGATGCAAAGAAGCCTTGGTATCTCTGGCTATGTTACGGGGCTGTGCACGGACCCTTCACTCCAGCTGATCGGCATAAGGGCACTCACAAGGCGGCCAAGGTGCCTTTGCCCAAGGATGTTTATCCACCACGCCCAGGAAAGCCGAAGTATGTCCAGAAGATGGAACACTGGGAGCCCAAGAAGGGAGAGCCAGTGGAAAAAAAGGTGCGCGAATTAGGGCCAGTTGGGATGAGGGATATTCCCGGCAAGCCCCTCCGGGAATGGATCAAACAATACCACGAGGGGGTATTGGCGATCGATGAAGGGGTCGGGCGTGTTTTAGAGGCGTTGAAGAAAAGTGGGCAGGATGAAAATACGTTGGTAGTTTTTACCTCAGACCAGGGTTTTGCTTGGGGACAACATGGCTTTAAATCGAAAGTGGGGCCCTATCACGCAACGGTGGGTGCTCCTCTTATTATCCGTCCACCGCTGGGTAAATCCAAAAAGACTGCCGGACGGGTGGTGACCGAGCCGGTGAGTGGAGTGGATTTGCCGCCTACTTTTTTCGCACAGGCAGGTTTGCCGCTACCTTGGAAAATGCATGGGCAAGATTTAAGCCCTTTGTTGGAAGACCCCAAATCCAAACGTATCGCTCCGGCTATGTTGGTCCACACAGGCAAGATATATGGGTCGGTTACGGCACAGATTCCCGCAGTGGATGATCCGAAGCTCTACCACGGGCCAGGAGTGCCGTGGTACGTGATGTTAGCTGAAGGGCGTTACAAATATGTACGCAATCTGATTAAAGGTGAGATGGAAGAATTATACGATTTGGATCGGGATCCGGAGGAATTGACTAACCTTGCCCTTGATCCGTTACACGCCAAGCGTCTCATTGCCTTTCGCAAGAAGGCTATTACGGAACTACACCGCACTAAAGCGCCTTTCGCAGCTAATATGCCCAGACCTTCTACGCTAAAAGAGTGACCCTCGGCCAAATCGCCATCGCGAAGGTATTGTCCGAGGAAATGACCACGAAGTTTCAGAATAATCACCCCCTCCTTCTTCGGAGAGTCTTCATGTAACACCGGAGTATTGCGCAGTCTGCATTCTGCCTCTATCTTCCGGGCAACCGCATTTTATTTATGAAAACTACATTTACCCTTCTGCTTGGACTAAGCCTGAATCTAGCCCTCGAAACACATGCCCAGCTACGGGATGGCAAGCCCACCGAGACGCGTGTGACCCACGGGCCAATGCTTGGCCGGCCAGCGCCCGATTCCATGAGCCTGTGGGTGCGCACCGAACGGCCTGGCAAGGTAAGGGTTCTTTACGGCACCAAGAAAGGAATGTTTACGCGGGAAGCATCGATTGAGACGACCGACATTACGCGTGATAACACAGCCATCATCACGATCAACAAGCTACAACCCAATACGCGTTATTACTACCGTATCGCTGATCATCAGCTGGAGGGCTCTTTCCGCACCATGCCACGCGCAGTAGATTTTAAGAATCCGAAGGGTAACCCCAAGGGACTCTTCAATTTTAAATTCGAGTTTGCCTGTGGTAACAATCAAGGCGGAGGCGGCGACAGCGCAGGGCCAACTGTACCCGTGTTTAAAACGTTGAATGCAAAAGTGCGCGACGACATCAACTTCGCTATCCTCAATGGCGACTGGCTCTATGAGCAACGCCGCGATTATTCTCCGAAAGACTGGCTACGCCAAGTCGGCCTCGACACAATGCTACAGGCACCACGCATTGTTCAAAAGGCACCGACGGTGGTGGGTGTTTGGGAAAATTATAAAACCTACCTCGAGCGTGGCCGCAACCTGAGTGAATGGCATCGTCATGTGCCCTCCTTCTACACTGCGGACGACCACGAACTGATAAATGACATCTACGGAACAGGCGAAGCGGGCTACGTCAATCGCCGCGCCGTCTTCCGGGATATCGCCACTAAAGCGTGGTTCGACTACCTCGCGTGGGCCAACCCCGTGCAGCATAATACATCCGCGTGGTTTGGCACCGGCAAGTTCAAGAAAGGCAGCGATGTGCTTGAGGATCCCGAGGCGGATTTTACAAAACTAAACTATAAGGAGCTGGGCAACCTGCACGTGCACTGGGGCACTCCCACAGCCGGCGTGCCCGATGCCAAGCTTGATGGCGAACCGGGCAATCCGAATTCTGCAGTATATGACATCGTGGAGGTGCTTAGCCCCACCAAAGTCCGCATCCATCCACCGGCCAAGGCTGACGGTGATGCGGGCTACTCAATTGGCCGCCGTTGTTACGGCAAGTTCAGCGTGTCTAATTGCGACTTCTTCCTCCTCGACACCCGTTCACACCGCAGCCTTCATAATGTAGACAAACCGGCAAACCCCAAGGCCACCATGCTAGGCAAACAACAGCTGAAGTGGCTTAAGGACAGCATTAGCGAGAGTAAGGCTGATTTTATCTTCATAGTCTCCTCAGTGAATTTCATGGTGCCGCACGTGGGCAGCGGGGGTGGGGATGACAAGCAGCTCACCATCAAGAAGGATGATGCGTGGACGGTGTTCCTGAAGGAACGTGAGGAACTAATCGATTTTTGGGACAAGCTCGACAAGGGAGTCTTTGTGCTCACTGGCGATCTGCACAACAGCTTCGCCATTAAGATCACCGATAACGTCTATGAATTTGCAAGTGGTCCACACAACTCCATCAATCATGCGCCGATGAAGGATGAAGGCGGACGACCGGTCAACGGCAAGTTCAAGTACGGTCCACGCGCCTGCGATATCCGCTGGAGCAGCTACGCGATGGAGGACATCCCACGCGCCAACCGCACCTTCCCGCACTACTGCGTGGTGCAAGTGAACAACGTCTTCAACAACCCTGTGGAACGGAATGGCGAGCGCTGGTTTGCCTTCCCGCATCCGCAGGTGATCTTCCAGTTTCACGATGCCTACACCGGCGCCTTGCGCTATTCTGAAACATACGTACTGGGAATGGACTAACACTATCTAGATGCAATCGATTTCCAGCTGGAGGACACCGAGGCCGACGTGCTCGGCGATGCCTTCGAATACCTCATAGGCAAGTTCGTCGTACAGAAGGCGCTCGATCGCATTGACGAGGCGTTTAGTACATGAGAACACAATGAAGACACCGCTTTACATACTGACCTTCTGTGTCATCGCCGTCGCG
>JAPKDK010000159.1 GCA_028872645.1 Verrucomicrobiota bacterium | reverse complement strand
GATGCGGAGATCCATTGCGATGAGCTCGAGTGTGGCTTCGGCGCGCAGACTGGCAAGGCTGTCGGTGAGACCGGCGCGCGCGCGGCGCAGGGCGTCCTGATGGCGGGCGTTGATCATCGCGGGCAACATATCGGCACGGATGGCGCCGCTCCACACGAGGTCGCGGATGGCATCCTTAAGGGCTTCGATGCCGGTGCCGTCCAGCGCGCAGGTTTCGTGGCAATCGACGGGCACATCCAACACGCGCGGTTGATCAATTTTGTTGGCGATGAGCAGGCGTTTTTTATCTGAAAATTCTTCGAGATATTTTTGGTCTTCAGCAGTAAACGTTTCGCCGGCGTCAAGCACGTGCAAAATGAGTTCCGCGTGCGCGATGCTTTCGTGGCTGCGACGGATGCCCTCGGCCT
This sequence comes from Verrucomicrobiota bacterium, assembly GCA_028872645.1. Classification (GTDB taxonomy): domain Bacteria; phylum Verrucomicrobiota; class Verrucomicrobiia; order Limisphaerales; family UBA1100; genus JACNJL01. Next base: position 6,399 of record JAPKDK010000159.1, on the reverse strand, counting down.
CGATGCCGTCGGCGGCTTCGCGCAAACCGGCGGTGTCGATGAACACCACAGGGAGGCCGCGGATGTTCGCGGTTTCCTCAATGGTATCGCGCGTGGTGCCGGCGATTGGCGTCACGATGGCGCGGTCGTGCCCGAGCAGTTGGTTGAGCAAACTGGATTTGCCGGCGTTGGGGCGGCCGATGATGGCAGCACGAATGCCGCGGCGCAGGATGCGGCCTTCGTTCGCGGTGGCGAGCAGTTCGTCGATGAACTCCAGCGCGGCATCGAGCCGACCGGTGAGTTGGGCAAGCGTGTCGGGCGCGATGTCTTCATCCGGGAAATCAATGTGCGCCTCGATGTGCGCGAGGGTTTGCATCAGACCATCGCGCAGTTCATTGATGCGCTGGCTGAGTTTGCCAGCGAGTTGTTCATTGGCGGCGGCGAGGGCGAGATCGGTGCGGGCGTGAATCACATCGCTCACGGCCTCCGCTTGCGTGAGATCAATGCGGCCATTTAAAAAAGCACGCCGCGTAAATTCGCCGGGCAACGCACTGCGCGCGCCCGCGGCCAGCACGGTTTGCAGCACCGCTTGGCTGGCGACCATTCCGCCGTGGCAGGTGATTTCCACGGTGTCCTCGCGCGTAAACGTTCGCGGCGCACGCATCACCGCCATCAGCACTTCATCGACCGTGCGACCCTCAGCTACGATATTTCCGTAATGCAAAGTGTGGGTGTCGGCATCGGTCGGTTTGGATGAAGTCGCGCCGATGGGCTCAAAACATTTCTCCGCAATCGCAAGCGCATCCGGCCCCGAAAGCCGAATGATCGCAAGCGCGCCTTCGCCTAACGGCGTGGCAATGGCGGCGATGGTGTCGTCGATCATCGTTTAATGAGCGCAACTGCCGGCTTCGGGATCGGCCCCTTGCAAATAGAGCCGCGCTTTTTGGAAACTTTTTTTGTGGAGATAATGCAGGAGATCGCGCGGCGTGTCTTCGGGCAACGCGGCGGTGAGTTCATCGAGGCGGTTGAACAACGCCATCAAATCCGGTTTGGGATCTGCCTTCACATTGGCGACGGCAGATTCCAGTTCGAGCAAAGCGTCGAGCAGCGCCTGATTGATATCGAGGGTGTCGGCCATAACGATTGGATAGCGCAGATTGACGGAAAAACCAAGAAACCAAGTTTGGGGTGGGAAGAATTGTAGCCCGGACTACATTGGCTTGCGCTGCACGGCGACGCCCGCGCAGACTCCGCGCGTGGCGACTGGCACAATATTTCAACGTCCGTTCATTCTCGGCATCGAGGGTGGCGGCACGCGTACTATGGCGCTGCTGGCTGATGCCCGCGGGCGGGAAATGCAACGCGCCACGTTTGGGCCGGGCAATGTGCGGTTGCTCGATGATCGGGCGTTGGTGAAATTACTTCGCGGCATTGCCAAACAATTTAAGAAACCGGACGCGATTGGTTTGGGCTTGGCCGGAGCGCGGAATGAAACGGATCGCCAACGTGTGTGGGCGGTGGTGACGAAGGTTTGGAAAAAAACGCCGTGTCACGTGACACACGATTTGGAGGTGGCGTTGGGAGGGCGCGTTGGCCCAACGTGCCGCGATGGGCTGGGACCGCCCGCCCTACCTTCGGTGCTCGTGCTTTCGGGCACGGGGTCGTGTTGTTTTGGGAAAGCCGCCGATGGGCGCACGGCGAAGATGGGGGGTTGGGGGCATGTGCTGGGCGACAAGGGCAGCGGGTTTGAGATTGGACTGCGTGGGCTGAAAGCGGTGGTGTTTTATTTTGACCGCGACGGCACGTGGAGCCGTTTGGGCGAACGCCTGCTCGCGGCCACAAATTGCAACGAGCCGGACGACCTCATCGATTGGGCCAGCAACGCGGACAAAGACGCAATGGCCGCGCTTGCGCCGGAGGTGTTTGCCACCGCCAAAGCGCGCGATCGCATCGCGCGCGATGTGCTCGCGGGCGCGGCAGGAATGTTGGCGAAGGATGCCGTTACTTGCGCGGGCAAATTGACCAAGAAAAATTCAGCCGTTGATTTCGTGTTGTCCGGTGGTGTGCTGCGCAATCAACCGGCCTTTGCCCGCAAAGTGGCAACGGAAATAAAATCCCGTTGGCCGAAGGCGAATGTCTCCACCCAAAAACACGACGGCGTGTGGGGCGCAATCGCGCTTGCCCGCGCTTTGGTTTCCTCCCTCAACCCTCAACCCTCGACCCTCGACCCGAACAAATCTACTCCCCTTCCACCAACGGAAGAACGCAACCGGCGTTCGATGAATTTTGATAAACTGCCCACGCGCTCGGCCATCACGCTGATGCTCAGTGAGGAAGCGCGCGGGGCGGAGGCGGTTTTGGGCGAGAGTAAAAAAATTGCGCGCCTTGTCGGTTGGGTGGCGACGGCGTTGAAGGCGGGCGGGCGATTGTTTTATGTGGGGGCGGGCACGAGTGGGCGGTTGGGGGTTTTGGATGCGAGCGAATGTCCACCGACGTTTCGGACGCGGCCGGAGCAGGTCCAGGGGATCATCGCGGGTGGCCCGCGCGCGTTGACGCGGTCGATTGAAGGCGCGGAGGATGAGCCCGATGCGGGCGCGCGGGCAATTCAGTTTCGCGGCGTCGGCAAGCGCGATGTGGTGATTGGGATCGCCGCGAGCGGGCGCACGCCTTTTGTTTGGGGCGCGATGGAGGAGGCGGCGCGGTGTGGGGCGCGGACGGCTTTGGTTTGTTTTGATCCAAAATTGAAACGTCGCGCGGGTGTGCCGCACCTGATCGTGGCACCGGCGATTGGGCCGGAGGTGTTGACGGGTTCCACGCGTTTGAAAGCAGGCACGGCGACGAAGTTGATTTTGAATTGCATCACCACGCTGGCGATGGTGCGGCTGGGAAAGGTGCGAGGAAATTTGATGGTGGATTTGGATCCGAAGAATGAAAAGCTGCGCGCTCGCGCGGTGCGGATTGTGCGAACGTTGACGGGGGCGGAAGCGAATGAGGCGCGGGCAGCGTTGGAAAAATCTAGCTGGGTGGTGAAGGCGGCCGTGGGAAGCCTCAAGCCTTAAGGTTTCCCTTCGGCGGCGCGAATGGCGGCGGGTAGTGAGGCGAGGCCGAAATGGAATGAGGCGATCCTTCCGTTTTCATCGACGACCATAAATGCGGGCGGGAGGGTGATGTCGGAGTAGGGTTCGCGGTAGTATTGTGCGTTGCCGACGGGGAATTTTGCGCCGTAGGTTTTGGTGAAAGCGAGGGCGCCTTGGGCTTTGGGCGGGCAGGAGCCGATGATCCATAGTTGGCCGCGCGAGGTGCGCTCGAATAGGGCGTTGAGCGGGGCCACGACTTTCCCGCAGGCGGGGCTGGCTGGGTTAATAAAAACGATGAGCACGCGAGTGTTGCGCAGGGTAGATAGCTCGAAGGTGCTGCGGCGGGTGTTCACGGCGTAGACATCGAGCACGGGAGCGGTGCGGCCGAGGTAGTCTTCGGTCCAGAGTTGCTGCACGGGATTCATGCTGCCGCCGAGAATGCCTTCGGCAATGCCGGTGGCTTTGCTGCCGAGGCCGCCTTGTTTGGGGGGCTCCTTGCCGTTGGCGATGTCCACGCCTTGTTGGATAATGCCGGCGACTTGTTCGACGCGGTTGAAGGCTTCCTCGGCATTTTCCTTGGGCAACCCGACGTGGGCATCGTAGCCGTGCTTGAGAGCGGCGAGGATGCTGCAACAGGCGATGAAGGAAAAGAGCGTGCCAAAACTGGCGAGCCAGCGTTTAGGCAGCACGAGCTTTTCGCTGGCTTGATAAAGATGGGTGAGGCCTTGGATGAAGCCAACGAGGCCAAGCGCGGAACCGACGAAGCCGAACCATTGACCGAAAGAGGCGAGGAACATTTTGAGGCCGCGGTTGGTGGCGTCTTGCACGACGACTTCCTGCATGGTGTCGAGGTTGCCGGTGATCTGCACGGACTCAGATGCGCCGGGGTTGAAATACATTCCGGCGAGCGCCACGCCGCCGAGGAGGCAACCGAGGAAGCCGAGCAACAAACTGGAAAAGGCTTTGCCGCAGCGGCGCGGTTCATTCCCCATCGTTAAAGGCGCGGCGGTTTCCTCCGGAGGCGGTGGGGGGATTTCCTCGGGCGGGGGCGGGGGTGGAATGTCGTCTGCTGGCATAACCGGTTTAGCTAATATAAGGCCAAATGGGGTGATTTGTCGAGGGCGACGGGAAAATCCTTGCACGCGCGGGCGCGGGGCGGGATGTTGGCGCGGTGCGCACGGTTATTTATCCCGGAAGTTTCGACCCCATCACCAACGGCCATTTGGACGTGATTGAACGGGCGGCAAAGCTCTTTGATCGCGTCATCGTGGCGGTGGCGGTGAATAGCTCGAAAGATCCGCTCTTCACCAAAGATCAACGGCAGGAGCAAATCACCGAAGCGGTGACGGCGTTGGGCAACGTGGAGGTGAGCGCGTTTGACGGGTTGTTGGTGAATTTCGCGCGTGACCAAAAAGCGCAGGCTATCATTCGCGGGCTGCGGGCGGTTTCAGATTTTGAATTTGAATTTCAACTCGCGCTAATGAACCGCAAGTTGGAGCCGAACATCGAAACAATTTTTATGATGCCCCGCGAAACGTACACGTTCCTCAGCAGCAAACTGGTAAAAGAAATCGCGCAACTCGGCGGCGATGTGAGCGCGTTTGTGCCACCGCACGTGGAGCGAGCGCTCGCCGATTGCCGAAAATAAGGACCAACCATGGCGATCAAGATTTTTTTGGACGAGCTCCAAAATGAACAACTGCACCGCGAAGGCGAACTCACGCCAGCCGAATTGGAACTGGCGCTGGGCGAAGACGAAGCGCTGATGCAGCCGGACGGTAATTTGACGTATCAAATCACCGCCAGCGAGTCGGATGATACGCTGATTGTTTTTGGTCAGCTACAAATGGACTTCACCGCCGAATGCGGGCGCTGCCTCAAGCCCTTTAGTTTCCCGGTGAATTTAACCCAATGGGCGGTTGCGCTGCCCCTCAAAGGGGACGATGCCATCGAGTTTAGCGGTGATTTCGTGGACTTGACTCCGTGGCTTCGGGAAGATATTCTACTCGCCCTTCCGCAGCATCCGCTGTGTGGTTCGGCGTGTGAAGGGCTGGTTTTCCAAAAGGAAACCCCGCCTCCAGCCGCCGAGGAACCCTCCGAAGACTGGAGCAAGCTGGATGACTGGAAGCAACCAAAGAGTTAGGAAAAACAATGGCCGTACCAAAACGCAGAACCTCACGCAGCCGCCGCCGCAAGCGCTTGGCCTCCAATAGCGCGCTCACGCTGCCCCAAATCCAGCACTGCCCGCAGTGCGGCGAGGCCACCCAAGCACACCGCGTGTGCCCAAGCTGCGGCTTTTACAAAGGCCGCCAAGTGCTCACTGTGAAAAGTCAGGGCTAGCCCGCCCCAAGTTTTTTTGCCGGCGAGGGCCGTTCTTTATGAGCGACGAAAATAAGCTCCAAGGCTGCGCCATTACCGGCGTTGGCTCCTACGTTCCCGAACGCATTCTCACCAACGCCGAGTTGGAGTCGATGGTCAATACCACCGACGATTGGATTACTTCCCGCACCGGCATCAAACAACGCCGCATCGCCGCCGAGGACGAGCACACCTCCACCCTCGCCACGCACGCCTCGCGCAAAGCCCTCGCCCAAGCCGAACTGGATGCCGCCGAACTGGACCTCATCATCGTGGCCACCATCACTCCCGATATGCCCTTCCCCGCCACCGCCTGTCTTGTGCAAAAAGAACTCGGAGCCACCAAGGCCGCGGCATTTGATTTGGAAGCCGCTTGTTCCGGATTCATTTACGCCCTCGAAGTAGGCCGCGCCTTCATCACCAGCGGCGTTTATAAAAATGTTCTCATCATTGGCGCAGAAAAACTTTCCTCCATCATCGACTGGGAAGACCGCAACACCTGCGTCCTCTTCGGTGATGGCGCTGGCGCCGCCGTACTTCAGCGCCGCGACGGTGCGCGTGGCGTGCTTGCCACCCGCCTTGGCAGCGACGGCAACAAAGCCGACATCCTCGCGATGCCCGGCGGCGGTTGCCGCCAACCCGCCACTGTCGATTCCGTCAACGAGCGCATCCACTTCCTCAAAATGGAAGGCAAGGAAGTTTATAAAAACGCCGTCAACGCAATGACCGCCGCTGCCAAGGAAGTGCTCGAAACCAGCGGCCTATCCATCGAAGACATCCAGTGCATCATCCCGCACCAAGCCAACCAGCGCATCATCAGTGCCATCGGCAGTCGCCTCGGCGCTCGCGAAGATCAAGTATTTGTGAACCTCCAAAAATACGGCAACACCTCCGCCGCCAGCGTCGCCGTCGCCCTCGACGAAGCCCTGCAAACCGGCAAAATAAAACGCGGCGACAAAATCCTAATCATCGCCTTCGGCGCCGG
>JAPKDK010000158.1 GCA_028872645.1 Verrucomicrobiota bacterium | reverse complement strand
CCAATGGCGGCGGCTCGGGCCGGATTTGTTGTTGACGGCGCGAGTGGTGGGCGATTGAGTGCGGCGCGATGTTTACGGGCATTATCGAAGAAACCGGCACGGTGGAATCCATCCATCCGGGCGACAAATCTATTCGGCTTACGCTGAAGCTCCGCAAAACCGGTGGCGGACTCAAGGTGGGCGACAGCCTCGCAGTCAACGGCTGCTGCCTCACGGTGGCGGAACTCACCGCCAAAGGCCGCGCAAAAACCGCGCAGTTTGATTTGCTCAACGAAACGTGGAACCTCACCAACCTCCAACATTGTCGCGCGGGCTCGCTGGTGAATCTGGAGCGCAGCCTCGAGGCGGGCGGGCGTTTGGGTGGTCATTTTGTCACCGGGCACATCGATGGAACGGGCAAAATTATCACGTGGGAAAAAACCGGCGATGACCATCAACTCCAAATCGCCGCGCCCGAAGACGTGATGCGTTATGTAATCCACAAAGGCTCCATCGCCGTGGATGGAATCAGCCTCACCGTGGCCGCGGTGGAGAAAGAAAGTTTCAAGATTTGGATTATCCCGCACACGTTTGAGTCCACGGCATTATCCGAACGCGCCGTTGGCGATGCAGTGAATCTCGAGGCCGATATGCTCGGCAAATACGTCGAGCGTTTTGCGGCGCGGTAAGGTAGCCTGGACCGGGAGTCTGGGCTACAGGGGTGCGGCCGTGCTTCTGCGGATGACTAAATCTGCTGCCAATCTTTTGGTGCCTACGGATTCGCCGGCAAGGAGTGTGCTCATTGATTCCATTGCGGAAATGCCGCGACGGTATTTGGGTTGGCTGACCGTGGTGAGGGGCACCCGGAAATGTTCGGCCGTGAGGGTGTTGCCAAAGCCGATCACGGAAATCTCTTCAGGAATTTTCACACCTTGATCAAGCAACGTAGTGGCTGCGCCGATGGCGACAAGGTCATTGGCGGCGAGAATGGCGGTCGCGCCGGGGCGTTCATCAATCAATTGCAGCGCGGCGGCTTTGCCTTCCTTGATGGTGGAGCCGGAATGAAAGATGAGTTTTTCGTCCACCTCGATTTGCTGCTCCATCAGAGCGCGCCGATAGCCCTCGAAGCGTTCCTGTGCCCACGGCGCAAACGTGGGGCCGGCAAAGCACGCGATGCGGCGATGGCCCAGTTCGAGCAAATGTTGGGTGGCGGCTTTGCTGGCTGCGCGGTCATCAGTTTCCACATTTGGAAAGTCACTGCAAAACAACGCACGATGTCCGAGGATGACGGTGGGCGTTTTGTGTTTTTTCAGCTCATCATAAATTGCCGCGTTGGGGTCGGGCCGATAAACGGGCCGAATGAAAAGTCCATCGACTTGCCGCGCGAGGAGCCGCCGGATGCACGCGGCTTCGCGTTCGGGATTGTTCAGCGTTTGGGCGAGGATAATTTCGTAGCCCAGCTCGTGTGCTTGTTCCTCGATGGCCATAAAGGTGCGTGTGTAAACGGGATTGGTGAGCGAGGAAATGAGAAGGCCGAACTGATGCGTCTTGCGCGTGCGCAATCCGCGCGCGGAATGATTGGGGACGTAGCCGACTTCGGTGGCGAGTAATTTGATGCGGGCCTTGGTTTTCGCGGAAATATCCGGCTCGTCGCGTAGTGCCTTGGAGACGGTCATCACCGACACACCCGCGGTGGCCGCGATGTCTTTGAGGCGCACCATCAGGCGTAGGAGCCGGTCCAGTTGAGTTTATGGCGCAGCGTCTCGAAAAACGAATGGCCTTCGAGCCGCACCAACCGCGCCTTCTGCCGACTGCGCCGGATTCGGATGCAATCGCCCGTGGACAGTTCTGTTTGCATTTGGCCATCGGCGGAAAGATAAGTCTCGGCGCGATGTTTCAAAATGGTGACTTCAATCGTGGACGTGAAGCTCACGATGAGCGGCCGGTTCGAAAGCGCCTGCGGACAAATGGGATTGAGCGTGAGCACCTCCGCGCGCGGGGTGACCACCGCGCCACCGGCGGCCAGTGAGTACGCCGTGGAACCCGCGGGAGTGGCGACGATGAGGCCGTCGCAGCGGTATTGCGTGAGCGCCTCGCCGTCCATTGCCACTTCCAATTCCACGAGGCGCGGGTTGGCACCGCGGCTGATGAGAATGTCGTTTAATGCCAGCGCCTTGTATTTTTTGCCGGCGTGTTTCCCCGTGGCCTCGATGAGCGGCAGAGGATCTACAATGTATTTTCCGCGCCACAAATTTTTGAGACCTTCCTCCAGCGACTCCTGGGAGGCGGATGTGAAAAACCCAAGTCGCCCGGAGTTGACGCCGAGGATGGGGGTATTGCTGCCGGCGGTTTTGCGTGCGACTTGCAGGACGGTTCCGTCGCCACCGATAACCAGCATTAAGTCGCACAAACGCGCAAGTTCGGCGGCGTTGGGCAGGGTGATGCCATCCACGCCGGTGGCGTTCACGGTGGATTGATCCACCATCAGCTTGCGGCCCGCGCCCGTGATGAGGTTGGCGGCTTCGCGCACGAGGCCTGTTTCGGTGGCGTGCTTCGGGTTGGCGATGAGGCCAACAGTCTTGATGGGGCTATTTTTTTTCAATCCAAGCTAGAAATTCTTTGTTGCCTTTGGGCCCGGTGAGGGGCGATTCCGTGTCGCCGCGCCAAACCAATCCGCCGTGCTCTTCCACAAACGCCCGCAGCTCATTCACCACGCGCGCGTGGATGGCGGGGTCTTTGATGACGCCCGCGCCTTTGTCCGCCTCGATTTTGGCGGCTTCGAACTGGGGCTTAATCAGCGCAATCAGTGTACCTCCTCCACGCAATAAAGCAACGGCGGCGGGGATGATTTTGCGTAGTGAAATAAATGAGCAATCAATGGTGACCACATCCGCGCGCTCGAAATTCTTTGGCAACGCACTGCGCTCGAGATGGCGGGCGTTGGTTTTTTCCATTACGATCACCCGATGATCGCGCCTCAAATGCCACGCGAGCTGGCCCTTGCCCACGTCCACCGCGTACACGCGCTTTGCGCCCGCTTGCAAAAGGCAATCGGTAAAGCCGCCCGTGGACGCGCCGAGATCCACCGCGATGGCGCCGGTCACTTCAATTGGAAATTCTTCCAACGCCTTTTCCAATTTGAAGCCGCCGCGGCTCACATATTTCTCAGGCTCTTCGATTTCCAGACGGTCTTCCGGTAGCACGGAATCGCTGGGCTTTCGCGCCACTTGATCGTTGATGCGAACCTTGCCGGCCATAATAAGGCGCTTGGCTTTTTCGCGGCTTTCGGTTTGGCCATTGTCAAACAAGGCTTGGTCGAGACGTTTACGGGTTGATGCTGCAGGGGACATAGGGTCAGGATGTGGCGGCGTTTGTAAAACAACGCGCCGCCCACCGCAAGCCATGAACGAACTGGAGCAACGAATCCACGCTGAAATCGCCGAGAAAGGCGGCATTCCATTCAGTCGTTTTATGGAGATGGCCCTCTACGAGCCGGGTTTGGGGTATTACGAAACCCACCGCGACGTGGGGCGTGGCGGTGATTTTTACACCAGCGTGAGTGTGGGGAGCGTGTTCGGTGAACTGCTTGGCTTTCAATTTGCCGAATGGTTGGAACCCATTGCGGGTGAGGTGCAACTCATCGAGGCCGGCGCGCATGAGGGGCAATTGGCCCGTGATGTGTTGAACTATCTTCGCGAATGGCGTCCGGAAATTTACGAGCGCACCATGCTGGTTTTGATGGAACCCTCCGGACTGCATCGCGAATGGCAAGTGGAAACGCTTGATTCCCACGAAGCGAAATTTTCGTGGACGGAGAGATTTCCTGAATCGTTTCGAGGCGTGTTTTACTGCAACGAGTTACTCGATGCTTTCCCTGCACGGAAACTTGAGTGGGACGCCGAAGCACAAAACTGGTTTGAATGCGGAGTCGGTGAGAGTGACGGCCAATTCGAATGGCGTCGGATGGAAGCTGTGAAGGACAGCTGGAATGTTGGAGGCGAATTGCCCGAGGGCACCGGCATGATACACGTCCCCACCATCGCGCCTTTTTGGAACGATGCGTGCAGTTCCTTACGGGATGGCCGTGCAGTGGCGATAGATTATTTTTTGGAAGCGGAGGAATTTTTTGTTCCGCCGCGTCCGCACGGAACTTTGCGGGCCTTTCATCAACACAAATTGAGCGAAGATTTGCTGGCCAACGTGGGTGAACAAGACCTCACCGCTTCGGTGAATCTTGCGGAACTGGATTTTGCCGCCAAGGCAGCTGATGTTCAGGGCCGAGCTGTTTCAACTCAAGCGCAATGGCTCGTCCGCATCTTCGAGCAAACGCTACGCAATCCGGATTGCTTTCCCGAGTGGACCGCCGAACGCACGCGACAATTCCAAACGCTCGTGCATCCTGAACATCTCGGCCGAGCTTTCAAGGTGCTGGAATGTTGGCGGGGTTAAAGTCCCTTCACTTCCCATCCTTTGCGGTATTCTTTACGCACAAAGGTGGTGGCTTTTTCGTGGTTGGTGAAGGTCAGTTTTTTTGCGTCCCACTTGAGGGTTTGCTTGGGGAAACGCGTGGCGATGCCGCCGAGTAGGATGGCTTCGGTCAACGGACCGGCGTAGCCGAAGTGAGCCGAGGTTTTGCCTTCACCGCGCGCGGCGTTGACGAACGATGCCCAGTGGTTCACGCCCTCAATCGCGGGGCGCTTGAAGTCTGCGTATTTTTCCTTGGGCAACAAAATGGCTTTGCCGATGTGCGGGATGATCATGTGGCCTTTCGTGCCGAAGAGCACAGAGCCTTGGCCGGGAAGTTTGTGGCCGATGCGTTTTTGCACCTCGGCGGACGGGCGTTGATTGCCGTCGTACCACGTCACGTTCACGGTTTTGCCGGCGGTATATTTTGTGCCGGGATAAACATAATGAATCTTGGCGTTGACGTTCCAACTGTGTGAGCCGGGCACGGGCGCCGCGCCTTCGCTGCGCACGCTGAGCGGGGCGGTGAGGCCAACGGCACCGTACATTGGATCGTAAATGTGGCAGCCCATATCGCCAAAGGTGCCGGTGCCGTAATCCAGCCGCTTCCGCCATTGGCCGGGATGATAGTAGCCCTTGATGAAATCGGGCTTCGGCGCCACGCCGCACCACGCATCCCAGTTGAACCCTGCGGGCACGGCGTCCTTGCGGTTGGGGCGCGGATTGGTGTCGCCCCATTTTTTGCTGCTCCACGTGTGCACCTCGGTGACTTTACCGATCGCGCCTTGGTGCACCATCTCTACTGCCTCGCGATACGCCTGATGGGAGTGGATTTGAATTCCCATTTGCGTGACGAGCTTGTTCTCGGCGGCGTACTCGGCCAGCCGGCGGCTTTCGTAAACATCGTGCGTCAGCGGTTTCTGTCCATAGACGTGTTTGCCCAGTTGCATTGCGCTCATCCCAATCGGCGCGTGCATATGATCGGGCGTGGACACATTGGCGGTGTCAAAATTCTTGGCCTCTTTGTCCAGCAACTCGCGCCAGTCCGAATAGATTTTGGCCTTGGGAAATGCCTTGGCGAATCGCGTGGCGCGCGCGGGGTCAATCTCCGCTGCGGCAATCATTTCCACATTGCTCGCTTTGGAAATCGCGTTGAGGTCGGCAAACGCCATTCCATTCGCGCCAAAGCTGACGTGGCGCACAGCACTGTTCGGCGATTTGGCCCACGAACGTGTTGCCACAAACGGAAAGGCCAGCGCGGCTGTGGCTGTTGCATTGAGAAATTGACGGCGTGAAAGCGGGGTGGTTTTCATGGCCGCCAGTTTGGCGTGGGGTTTTGATTTTGCAAACCAAATTGAACCGCGATTCAATCCCCAAAAGCCATGTTCATAATTTTCAGTTGAGTTTGCTTTGGCTTTCCGGTGAGCATTCCCGCATGCCAAATAAGCGAAATGAAGCTGCTGGATTTACAGGGGACTCAGTTGAGTCCGTGTCTGCCGCCATCAACCGATACGCGGGCCAAAATGAGATGGAGCCGGTCAGCGTCTCCATCTGTCAGGAAGGCGCGGGCTCCAGCGCTTACTTTCGAGGCATCGCCGTCTTCACCCCGCAATACGAGGATGAGGAGGTAGAAGGCACTGAAGAGGCCGGCTATTAGAGAGCTTGCGGGATGCCCGCGCGTGCGGTAGCGTCAAACCCTTCGCGTGCGTAGCTCAATTGGATAGAGCAGTAGTTTCCGGAACTGAAGGTTGGGGGTTCAAGTCCCTCCGCGCGTACCATTTTCGTGGGTTATTCTGAATAGGCAAATATTTCTGCCACAATTCTGCCACACTTTTGGCCGCAGATTTGCCGTAAATAATCCTTGTGAATTTCCGTTGAGGCACTCACCGGCTCTGGTGTAAATGCTGTTGGGGGGGCAAGACGATAAGGGAACAGAAGCCAGCCTCACCCACCGGAACCACCCACCAACACACACCGAAATCCGATGCTGTAGTAGCGACCACCGGGCGTGAAGTTGAGGCGGAAGGACGACAACAGGTCGACGGGATAGTAGTAGTTCCAAGACGCACCGCGCAACACACGGTACGAGTTGCCCGACCTGTACCAGTCCTCGCACCATTCCCACACGTTGCCGCCCATATCGTGCAGGCCCAGTTTATTGACCGCAAAACTGCCAGCCGGTGAAGTGTATTCATAGTTGTCCACGTTCAGGCTTCCACCATAATTTCCAGCCCCCTTCGGCGGCGGCCACTCTTTGCCCCACGGGTAAACATCTCTAAGGCCGCCATTCTTCGCCTCGGGCGTGCTGCCTGTCTCCCGGGCCAACCCCACCGCCACGCTCCACTCCGCATCCGTCGGCAATCGGTACTTCTGCCC
>JAPKDK010000157.1 GCA_028872645.1 Verrucomicrobiota bacterium | reverse complement strand
CACAACGGCCCCGGCCGCGCCGGCAATGGGAATATTGCGTTAAGCGACATCCGCGTTTTTGCCGCCCCAAAAAACGGCGGCAAGCGGCAATCAGTGAAACTGGTGAACCCGAAGGCCACCCATCAGCAAAACACCGGCAGCTTGTCGGTCGCCAGCTCCATTGATGGCGACAAACGGAAAACCGGCTGGGCAGTAGACGCCGGCGGCATCGGCAAAGAACAAGCAGCGGTGTTTGAGTTTGCCCAGCCGATTGGTTTCGAGGGCGGCACAGTGCTCACCATCGAGATGGATTTCTTTGTGAACACCAGCCACACCATCGGCCGCCCACGCCTCGCCGTCACCGCCGCGCCCAAGCCCGTCGCCATTAAGGGCAACACCCGCGCGGCCTCGCTGGCCACACTCATTGAAACACTCCGCAAAGCCGGTGGTGCGGAAAAACTCAACGCCAAACAGCGCGCGGAGTTGTTGAATATTTTCAAAGCCCAAGATTCCGAATGGGCGAAGCTGAACGCCCAAGTGCAAACCCACCTCGCCGCCAGGCCCAAGCCCAAGCTCACCAAAGTTCAGGTCACCAGTGAAGGCTTCAAGCCCACCAAACACCACGCCGATGGCCGCGGCTTTCCGCATTTTTACAAAGAAACGTATTTCCTGAAACGCGGCGACCCCAACCAAAAACAAGGCGCGGCCACGCAAGGCTTTATGCAAGTGCTGATGCGCGGTGGCAAAGATGTAACGGCGTGGCAAATCCCCGCGCCCAAAAACGCCCGCACCAGCTACCGCCGCAGCGCACTCGCCAATTGGATGACCGACACCCAACACGGCGCCGGCCATTTGCTCGCGCGCGTGATGGCCAATCGCCTGTGGCAACACCACCTCGGACGCGGCATCGTGAGCACGCCCAACGATTTCGGATTGCAAGGCGAGTTGCCCACGCACCCGCAATTGCTCGATTGGCTCGCCAGCGAACTTATCGCCAGCGGCTGGCGGCTCAAGCCCTTGCACAAAAAAATTGTGATGAGCGCCACCTATCGCCAAAGCGCGGCGTACAACGCGGCCAAGATGAAAGCCGATCCGCTAAACAAACTGCACTGGCGGCGCACCCCGCGCCGCCTCGAAGCCGAAGCTATCCGCGACAGCCTCCTCAAAGTCAGCGGATTGCTCGACACACGAATGCACGGCGCGGGCACACTCGATGTGCGAATGAAACGCCGCAGTATTTATTTCATGATCAAGCGCAGCAAACTCATCCCCACGATGCAGCTTTTCGATTCCCCCGAGCCGCTCGTTAGCCAAGGCAACCGCCCCGCCACCATCATTGCCCCGCAAGCGCTGATGTTTATGAACAACGCCCAAGTTCGCGAAGCCGCCCTCACCTTGGCCGGCCAATTCGAAAAACAACCCGACAACGCCGCCGCCGTAAACCAAGGCTTCCAAACCATCATCGGCCGCAAACCCACCGACAACGAAACAAAAACTATTTCCAATTTCATCGACACACAGGAAAAATCATACCGAACCGCCGGAAGAAAAAATGCCCGCAGACTCGCTCTCGCCGATTTGGCGCAAGTGTTGTTCGGACTAAACGAATTTATTTACGTGCGATGAAACTTAAACGCAAAGAACGCGAAGGCGCAGAGATTTTTTCCCAAGTGGTTTCCCTCTACGAATCTTTGCGCCTTCGCGTTCTCTGCGTTAAAAAATGAACAATCCAATCCAACTAACCCGCCGCCAAATGCTCAAGCAAGCCGGTATGGGAATCGGTTCGCTAGGCCTTGCCAGCCTACTGCAACAGGAAGGACTTGCCGCGGGCAGCAACCCACTGACGGCGCGGCGACCGCATTTTAAAACCAAGGCGAAGGCGGTCATTTGGCTGTTCATCAATGGCGGGCCGAGCCACGTGGATACTTGGGATTACAAACCGGCTCTGGCGCGGTATGACGGGCAGGCGCTGGAAGGGTTTGACAAGTTCACCGGCTTTTTCTCCAACGCCGTGGGCGGGCTGATGAAGAGCCCGTTTGAGTTCAAACAACACGGCCAATGCGGCAAGCACGTGTCATCGATTTTCCCGCACCTTTCCCAGCACGTGGACAAAATGGCATTCATTCATTCGGGCCACACGGAGAGCAACAACCATTCGCCGGCGCTCTTTGCGATGAACTGCGGCCTGCCGCGCATGGGCTATCCGTGCGTGGGCTCTTGGATGACGTACGGCTTGGGCAGCGAGAGCGATAGCTTGCCGGCCTTCGTGGCGATGAGTGACCCAAAAGGGCGCGGCTTGCCGAAAGGCCACGCTGCCAACTGGGGCGCGGGCTTTTTGCCGAGCGTTTATCAAGGCACCCATTTCCGGCCCACCGGCGAGGCGATTGATAATCTCAAGCGCCCAAAAGAAATGAACGCCACGCAGCAGCGTCGGCAATTGGATTTGTTGAAAACGCTCAACCAACAGCATCTCGCGGACAACCCCTTTGAGGAGGAACTGGCCGCGCGCATCGAGAGCTTCGAACTCGCGTACCGAATGCAAAGCGCCGCGCCCGAGGCCTTAGCGGTGGACAAGGAATCGGCCAGCATCCGCGCGCTGTACGGAATGGATGACGCCAAGTGCAAACACTTCGCCGCGCAATGTTTGACCGCGCGCCGGATGGTGGAGCGCGGCGTACGGTTCATTCAAATTTACAGCGGCGGAATGGAAAACCAACGCAGTTGGGACGGCCACAGCGATATCGCTGGAAACCACTCCCAGTTCGCCGGCGAAACAGACAAGCCCATCGCCGGTTTGTTAGCCGACCTCGCCCAACGCGGGTTGCTCGACGAAACGCTCGTGGTTTGGGGCGGCGAATTCGGTCGCCTACCTTTGGCACAAAAATCCGGCAAGCCCGGCCGCGACCATAACCCGCACGCCTTCACCTATTGGCTCGCGGGCGGCGGCGTGAAAGGCGGCGTGAGTTACGGCGAAACCGACGAGGTCGGTCACAAAGCCGCCGTCAACAAATGCCACGTCAACGACCTTCACGCCACGATGCTGCACCTGATGGGAATGGATCACGAGAAACTGACCTACCGCTACAACGGTCGCGATTTCCGCCTAACCGACGTAGGCGGGGAAGTGATCACCGACGTGATTGGATGAGATCGGAGGGACGAGTTCCACCTCGTCCCATTTTTTTCCAGAGAGAACTGAATTTGGGGCAAGGGGGAACTTGCCCCTCCCTTAGGCCGCTTCTTTTTCGCGCAAGATTTCTTCGCGGCGTTCTTTGCGGTGGGCTTGGTATTTTTTTAGGCCAATTAACGTGAAGAGAAATCCGATGGCGCCGAGTACCACGCCGAACACCGCCGCGCCGGCGGCCCAGCTGGCGAGGGCCTGGAAGAGTTCGCCGGAGCTGAAGAGTTGTTTAACAGTGATCCAAATTTCACCTAGTGGCTTGAGCTTGTCGTCCACCATAAATTTTGCGCCAAAATTCTGCAGCCCGAGCATTTTGCTGCCAAGGATGAAGCTGGGCGGGATGGTGAAGAGCGCAAATAATTTTGCAAAAATAAATCCGGCGAGGGATGCAGCGAGGTGGCCCTTGAGATATTTGTTGAGCGGATAAATCAGAAAAAATCCAAGGCCCATTGTGGGGAAAAAAATAAGCTCCACAAAAATTCCGTAGCCCACGCCGCGAGCCACTTGCGCGGGGGCGCCGTGGGTGCGGAGGATTTTCAAATAATCCAAGCGCCCCAGCCGATAGAGGCGGGTGTACCACGGATGCAGCGGTTTGGCGTGACCGTCGCTCACTTGCCGGTGACCCACGAGAAGGTGATCTTCACTTCGTCCTTGGTGACGATGTTTCCGCTGGGCAATTTGGGCGAGGGGGGCTTGATGCCGTAGTCAGTCATCTTCACTGTTATGCTACCTTTCACCGTGAGCTTGCCGCCCGCGCGCGACACGGTAATAGGCAAACTAATAGGCTGAGTCTTGCCATTGATTTTCAACGTGCCTTTGCTGTCGCATTGACTGAGCGTGCCTTTGGCGGCTTTTACCGTGATCTCGCTGAGGGTGAACTCAATCTTCGAATGCTGCTTTGCGTTCATCGCCGCGTGCATCACTTCGTCCATCCGTTTTTTGCCACTCTTGAGCGAGCGCACGGGGATGAATACCGTGGCCTTGGCGTCGAGGGAGCCGGGCTTGCCGAGCGCAGCGACGTTGACGTCGAGAGTGCCGCCGATGAGTTTGCTTTCGACCTTCCACTTGTGCACGCTGGAATCGCCATCGAGCTTTACGCTGCTGCCGAACTTGGATTTATACGTCTCCGCCATCACCGGCAAGGCAAGGAGGCATATGATAATAATAAACGCTTTTTTCATAATATTTCTTATAAATTAAATGGTCAAATCAGCGGCGGTGATTTCCACGCGCTTGCGGGTGTTCACTGCTTCGTTGGCTTTCAACGCAATGACGTTTGCCTGATAGCCTTCCACGGCATCCGCGGCGGGCAACAGGCTGTTGGTTCGGCCAAGCTGTTCCTTCAAAAAATCCGTGACCGTTTCGTTATCCGGCTCGCCAAAGGCCTCGATGAGATCAGCCACGGTGGTTTTCACCTGATGGCTATTATAGGCAAACGCCTCGAGGCTGTAAAAAATTGGCGTCTGCGTGAAAGTCGATTCCTGATAAAGTTTTTTGCCGCCCTTGCCCAGCGTGGTGGCACCGGCCGCGAGCACCACGCCCGGCTTGTCGTAGTGCGCCTCTTTGCGCGCGTAGACTTCCCAGCCAATGAGCGGCGCGTCGGCTTCTTTGTACATCCACGCCTGCGAACCGCGCAGCATCACCGCGCTGTTCGTGCCGTGCATTACTTCGTATTCGCCATCGAAGGAATTGGAAAGCGTCAACTCCTGCGTCAGTGAAAATCCATTTTCATATTCGAACACCAGATTGACCGTATCGGGAACTTGCCGACCGTCGCGCCATTGGATGGTGCTGCCGAAGCCACTCACGGCCAAGGGTTTGAGATTGAGAAAATAATTCACCAAGTCCACCTGATGCATCCCCACCTCGCCGGCGAGCCCGGGCGAAAGCTGCTTGTCCAGCCGCCAGTTGATAGCCTTCTCGCGCGCGGCATTGGGCGACACGCGGCGCCAACTGGTTTTCTTGTGCCACTGCGTGCGCGCCTGCACCGGCCGACCAAGCGCGCCCGAGCGCATGAAGGGAAACATAAAGTGCCGCTGCGGCTCGCTGCGAAATTGCAGCCCGGCCTGAAAATTTTGCTTCGGATTGTCGGCCGCCGCCTTGGCGATGGCGCGCGCGTCGGCCAGCGTATGGCCCAGCGGCGCTTCGCAGTAAACGTGTTTGCCCGCCTTGAGCGCGGCCAGCACGATGGCTTTGTGTTCATGCGGCGCGGTGGCGATGATCACGCCTTCCACATTTTTATCCGCCAACAAATCCTGATACTTCGCGTAGCCCTTCGCCTTGGGATGCTCGCGTTTGGAACGCCGCAGCATCGCGGCATAGTGATCACTCACCGCTACCAAGGGCGCGCTCGGAAGCTGCGCAAGATTGCGGGCAATCTCGCGACCGTGCGAGCCATAGCCGATGAGGCCCATCTTCACTGGCGGCGTGGAATCGTCCGTGCGCCGTGCGGTGGATTCGCCGCCACCCTCCTGCGCCTGCGCCTTAAACGCCTGCATCATCGCCGCCAACGAACTCCCCGCCGCAATAAAGTCGCGCCGATTCACATCCTGTTTTTGTTCACTCATGAAAGGCCAGACAGTGTGGGGAAATCCCCGCCGATTGCAAGTCGGGAGGCGGTCAGATACTCTTTTGCCCATGCGGATTTTGCTTTGGATTTTCTTGGCGGCGAGTTTGGTTCTGCCGGCTAGTGCGGAAAAATTAAACTTTGTTTTCATCCTTGTGGACGACTGGGGTTGGGCGGATGCGGGGGTGCAGGGGAGTGATTTTTTCGAAACGCCCAACATCGACCGCTTGGCGCGGGAGGGGATGCGCTTCACGCAGGCCTATGCGGCGGCGGCGATTTGTTCGCCCACGCGCGCGGCCATCCTCACCGGCAAATCGCCCGCGCGGCTGGACATGACGATTTGGCACGAGGGCGCGGTGAGGGGTGGGCCTAAAAACCGTCGACTGCTCCCCGCCAAGGCCGAAGCCAATCTGCCGCTTGCGGAGGTGACACTGGCGGAGTTGTTCAAGAAAGAAAAATATTTCACCGCGCACATCGGCAAATGGCATCTCGGCAAGGCGGCTTTTTATCCGGAGACGCAAGGCTACGACGAAAACATCGGCGGCACTTACTGGGGCGCGCCGGCGACGTTCCACTGGCCCTACCGCGGGCCGTGGTCCAAGAACGACCCCGAGCTGCGCTACGTGCCAGTGGGCGCGGGCAAGCAGGGCGATTATCTCACCGACCAACTTACCGACAACGCGCTGCGAATCATCGCGCAACAAAAGGACCGCCCGTTTTTTTTGAGCCTTTGGTTTCACACCGTGCACACGCCCATCGAGGGCAAACCGGCGCTGGTGAAACGGTTTGAAAAAAAGCCGCCTGGCAAAATCCATTCCCACGCCGAGTACGCCGCGATGCTCGCCAGCCTCGATGAAAACATCGGCCGCGTGCTGCGCCAGCTCGATGACTTAAAACTCGCCAACCGCACCGTGGTCATCCTCACCAGCGACAACGGCGGCGTGGATTTCCCAACCGCAAAATCCAGCAACCGCCCACCCACGCGCAATGCCCCCTTCCGCTCCGGCAAAGGCACCCTTTACGAAGGCGGCCTGCGCGTGCCGCTCATCATTCGCTGGCCCGGACGAACCAAGCCCGGCACCGAATGCGCCGCGCAAGTCACCTCGCAGGATTTCTTCCCCACCCTCGC
>JAPKDK010000156.1 GCA_028872645.1 Verrucomicrobiota bacterium | reverse complement strand
GCAAAAAGGTGGCCGCCCAACTCGAGGCCGGCGACAGCGCCGTGTGGGTGCTCGTCGAATGCGGCAATAAAGAAAAGGACACCGCCGCGCGGCAAATTTTGGAAACGCGCCTCCAACATATGGCTCAAACTCTCAAACTGCCCGAAGTGAAAACGCAGGACATCCAATCCGGCTACCTCTCTATTCGGCCCGAAGATTTGAAGCTCAGATTTTCAGTCGTCACCCTGCGCGCCGGTGACCCCGCCGAAGACGCCTTCCGTGCAACGCTGATCAACAGCGAAGACGACCTCAAGGATATTAACGAACCGATGACCTTCCCCATCTTCGGCCGCGGCCGCGCGCTGCCCGCACTCGTCGGCAAAGGCATCAACGCCGACATGATCGATGAAGCCAGCGCCTTCCTCTCCGGACCCTGCTCTTGCCAAGTAAAGCGGCAGAACCCCGGCTTCGACCTGCTCACCTCTGTGAATTGGGATCAACTTTTAGAGAACCAAATTCGGGCCTATGATGACCGTGCCCAAGCCAAAATCTCTGTGGAATCCCAACCCGCCCAAGCCGTAACCAGCCAGCCTAAGGAGCCCGCTCAAGGCGGCAACACTCCCGCAACAAAACCCAATTCTCCCACCACCGAGACCACTGCTCCAACGCGAACAATTTTTGCATGGCTCCCTCTCTTTGGCCTACCTATCCTTCTTGTGGGGGGGTTAATTGTTTTCTTTGGTCGTCAATCAGGCAACTAGCCAAACTTTCCTCAGTGCCATTCTAACTTCGCTTGGAGGTTTATAGCTCCACTCGCGCCCCGCCCTGTTTGCTGGATTCGATGCAGGCCATCGTGACTTGTTGAGTTTTTAATACGAGGTCACCCCATTTTTTATCTGGTGTGCCATTGAGAACAAGCTCGCCGAAGTTACGGAAGAGGCCAGTTTCCTGTGCGGTTGGATGGCTGCCGCCGTATTCACGCACAGACACCACTCGGTCGTGGCGTTCCATATTGAAATCGCACACGTGTTGGTTGCTCTCGGTATTGCTCACCGTGAAGCAAGCTTCGCTGCCGTAGAAGGGCACCACAAAATCGTCGAGCAGCAGCGTGCCTTCAGTGCCGCACACATGCGCCCATTGTTGGTTGGCGGTGAGGAAGGAGCAGTAGAAACTCGCAGTCACGTCGTTATCAAAAAACAGCTCACCGGAAAATTCCATCGGCACTTTGTCTGGACTGTCACTCCGCGCGGCGCCGCGTAGCATGCGACCGCTCACGGCCTTGGGCATTGCGTAATCCATTACCCACAGGTTGAACCGGATATTGTACCAACCGAGATCGCCAAGGCAACCGAGCGGTTCAAGGTCGCTGTGCATACGGATGTTGCCTTCGCGAAAATCTTCGCCGCCATTGAAGCTGAACGCCGAAGAAATGCGGCGCAGTTCGCCAATGCTGCCGTCGGTCAACGTTTTGCGCAACGCATCCAGTCGCGCGCTGTGCATGAACATCACACCGTCCATAAACTGTACACCTGCCTCATCGCACGCGGCGAGGATTTCCTCCACCTCAGCCACGTCGACGCCGCACGGCTTTTCGCACACCACATGCTTGCCAGCCCGCGCGGCCTTGATGGCCCACTCCGTGCGTACACCTGTTGGCAGCGGGATGTACACCGCATCGATGTCATCGCGTGCCAGCAACGCATCGTAGCCCTCCACCGCCTCCGGCTTTTCTGCAAAGGGCACATGTGCCGAGCATTCATCAATCCAAGCCTGCGCCTTGGCTCGTTCGCGACTGGCTACTGCGACAATTACGCCATTACCCGACAGCGCAACTGACTGCCAATTTTTCATTCCGATCCATGCGGTGCTCAGGAATCCCCAACGAACTTTTTTTTCACTCATAATTTTATAAATCGGTCGCCGACTTTCACCGAGCGCAAATCGTTTTGCAAGGACATTGGCGCTTCAACGGCTTGCCATTTTGCCCGCGATGGGCACAATCGGCGGCTGTTACCCAAGACATGAAAAAACTTATTCCATTCCTGATGACCGCGCTGGCTTTGCCGGCGTTGGGCGCGAACTACACTGTGGTGCCGAACTGGGCGAAGGTGCCCACGGGCGAAAAACAAATCGGCAGCATGCACGGCGATGTTGCCGTTAGCTCGAAGGGCGAGGTGTACGTGAGCGTGCAGGGCGGGCCGAAGGCGGGCATTCAGGTGTATTCCGCCACGGGCAAGTATCTGCGTAATGTGCCCGGTGCGCCGGGGGATTTTCATGGGTTCGTCATCAAAAAACTGGCCGGCGGCGAGCATATTTATGGTGCGCGTTTGGGCGGGCAAAATATTTTGAAGCTCACGCTCGATGGCAAGGTGAAGCTCGATATCCCCGGCTCAGTCATCCCGGCTAAACTTAAAAACGGCAACCGTTTGCGCCTCACGGCGATGGATGTGGCGCCCAATGGTGATCTTTTTGTGGTCGATGGATATTCATCGGACAGGATTCATCATTTCGATAAGGCCGGAAAATACCTCAAAAGTTTCGGCGGCAAAAAAGAGTTTGGCACCAAGACGCTCCATAAAATCTGCATCGATACCCGCTACAATCCGCCGCGCATTCTCGGCGCGGACCGTGAAGGCCTGCGGCTCATTCACATTTCGCTCGAGGGAAAATTCATCGGCGTGTACGCGAAGGACGTGCTGCGCCCCGCCGCCGTGGCCGTCCATGGCGACCTCGCCGTGGCCGGTGAAATTAAAGGCCGCGCCACGCTCTACGATAAAGCCGGCAAAGTGGTGGCCCAACTTGGCCACAACACCGCCCCCGGCGAAACGGCGACCAACCAACTGCCCCCCGCCAAATGGCGTGCCGGTATTTTCTCCGCCCCACACGGAGTCGCCTTCAACGCCGCCGGAGATTTGTTCGTCGCCGAGTACACCGTCTTCGGCCGCATCCACCGCTACAATGTGAAACGCTAATACGGCAAAAGAGGGATTTGCCAAATAGCATCGGAATGGTATCATCGGATTGATATGCGACAACGGTTTTTCATTTTGATGTTGGCTGCGGTGGCGAATGGTCAAGCCGCGCCGGTCACAGAATTGCCGTGGTCGTTCAAGCCTTTGGCTGAACAGCCGCTGCCGAAAACGAAAAACTCATCTTGGCCGCAAGTGCGCCTTGATCATTTTACGCTTGCGCGAATTGAGGCAATGGGGCTGCGGCCCGCCGAGGCAGCCGATGACCGCGTGTTGTTGCGGCGTTTGCATTTTAACCTCATTGGATTGCCGCCCACGCCGGAACAGCTGGCGGCGTTTCGGAAGCGGGCAATCGCCAATCGCAAATCGGCAATCGAAAATGAAATCAATTCCCTGCTCGCTTCGCTGCATTATGGGGAGCGGTGGGCGCGGCATTGGCTGGACTTGGCGCGGTACACGGATAAGACGGCGAGTTGGCTCAACTCCACCGCCGCGGCTTGGCGTTATCGGGATTGGGTGGTGGCCGCGCTCAATCGCGATATGCCGTACAACACATTTGTTAAACAGCAACTCGCCAATGACCTCATCGCCGACAGCGACCCGAAGGACAATGCGGCACTCGGTTTTCTTGGGCTGAGCCCCACGTATTGGAAGGAACTGCAGCTGCCGCCGGAGATTATCAAGACCACCGTGGCCGATGAATGGGAGGAGCGGATGGACGCAGTGGGGCGGACGTTCCTCGGGCTCACGCTGGCGTGTGCGCGGTGTCATGACCATAAGTTCGAGCCGGTGACGCAGGCGGACTACTACGCCATCGCCGGCGTGTTCGCCAGCGTGCGCATTGCTGACCGGCCGACGATGGCGGCCGAGCTCTGGGCGCCCATCGCCAAGGCGCGCGCGAAGGTGGTCGCGCTGGAAAAGCAGTTGGCCGAGTTGAAAAAGAAAAAGCCCGCTGCGCAAAAAGCTATCGCCGCTGTGAAGGCGCCGGAGTTTGCCAAGGACTACGCCGGGGCCATCGCCAAGCTGAAGCCGATTCTTTACGCGCCGTTGAATGTTGCGCCAAAAAAACTCGCCGCCGAGAAGGGCGTCAAAGTTTCATCAGAAAAATTTGCCGCCTTCGTCGAGGGCCGGATTCGGGGTGAAGCGAAATCCCTCGGCGGCTCGTACACGGCTTCCTTTTGGTTCCGCAACGACCTCGACAACAAGGCGCGACCGGTCACTGCCTATCTTTTTTCGCGCGGCCCGAATACGAATACGCGCGCGCCCGGCGACCATCTCGGCATTGGCGGCACGTCCACCCAAGCCGCCGGTACGCTCTTTTTGTTCAACGGCAATGTGGCAAAAGGCTTCGTGGGCGGGACGACCGTCCTCGCGCCCGGCACTTGGAATCACGTGGTGCTCATTCGCTCGGGCAGTCGTGTGACCGCTTTTCTCAATGGCCAAGCCAAGCCGGAGTTCGATGGCGAAATTAAGCCCACCGCCGCCGATTCCCACGAGTTTTACTTGGGCGCGCGTAACGACCGCTTTGCCTCATTGACCGGCCGCATTGCGCAGTTTGCCTTGTTCAACCGCGCCGTGACCAACGACGAGGCCGCGCAACTCAACACCGCCTCCGGCCAGCCCAAGGGCCCGAAGACCGAGCCAAAGGAAAGCGCGACACCGGCGATTGCAAAGACGGACTCCAAGGCGCAGATTGAAAAATTGACCAAAGAGATTGCCGCAATTAAAAAGAACACCCCGCACTACAAAGTGCCGATGGTGAGCGGCGTGGCGGAGGCGGCGTTGTTCGTGAACGCGCGTCGTAACGGCACCCACGGGACGACCTTGGATTACACTGTGGGCAAGGCTCGCGATTTGCACATCCACAAACGCGGCAATCCGAATATGACCGGCGCGGTGGTGCCTCGGCGTTTTCTCGGTGCGTTTCCGGTGAAGACCGGCAAGCCCCGCCGCTTCGAACGCGGTAGTGGCCGATTGGATTTGGCCGAGGCGATGGTCAACGAAGCCGCTCCGCTCTCCGCGCGCGTGATTGTCAACCGCGTGTGGCAGCATCATTTTGGCCGCGGGCTGTGCCCCACGCCGAGCGAGCTGGGGCATTCGGGCGAAGCGCCGACGCATCCGGTTTTGTTGAACGACCTCGCCGCGCGCTTCGTGAAAAATGGGTGGTCGCTCAAGTGGCTGCACCGCGAGATTCTCCAATCGGCCACGTGGCAGCAAAGTATTCACAATCCCGCCGCGCAAAAAACCGACCCCGCCAACGAACACCTCGCCCGCATGAACCGTCGCCGCCTCGACGTGGAAGCGTGGCGCGACGCCATGCTGCACGCCAGCGGTCAACTCGACAAAACCATCGGCGGCGAACCCAAGGACCTCAACGCCAAGGACAATCGCCGCCGCACCCTTTACGGCGCCATCCACCGCCGCGAGCCCAACCAATTCCTGCGCATCCACGATTTCCCCGATCCCACCGCCCACGCTCCCACCCGCCCCCAAACTATCACGCCTCTGCAGCAGCTCTTCACGCTAAATGGTCCGGTTATCCATCGCCAAGCCGAAGCCCTCGCGGCGAACTTGATGAAGCAAAAAGGAACCGAAACCCGAATCACCGCCGCCCACCAAAAACTTTTCCAACGCCCCCCACGCAAAACCGAACTAAAAATCGCCCTCGCTTTTCTAGCCGGAAGTAAAAATGAGGTAGCCGTTTGGACTCAGTACGCCCACGCATTGCTTGCGGGAAATGAATTTCAGTTTATTGATTGATGAACGAGCCATTCGCCATTAACCGTCGTGACGCCCTCACCCGTATGGGAGCAGGGATGGGGACCTTGGGATTGTTCAACTCGCTGCAGGCGGCGACGGGGATGGCGCCGCATTTTGCGCCGCGGGCGAAGCGGGTGATTCATTTGTTCATGAATGGCGGGCCGTTCGGGCCGGATTTTTTGGACCCGAAACCGGCGTTGAAAAAGTTTGAAGGGCAACGGCCGGAGGGGACGGATTTGCGCACGGAACGGCCGACGGGCGGTCTGTTAAATGCGCCTTATAAATACACGCGGCACGGGCAGAGCGGTTTGCCGGTAAGCGAGTTGCTGCCGCACACGGCGAAGTTTGCCGACGACCTCTGCGTGTTGCGCTCGGTGCACACGGACAACCCGAACCACGGGCCAGCACTGTTGCTGATGAACAACGGCACGATGACGCCCAAGGTGCCGAGCATGGGCGCGTGGATGAGCTACGGTCTCGGCACGGAAAACGCCAACCTGCCCGCGTACATCGTGCTGTGCCCCGGCCGGCCGGTGAGGTTTTCCATTTTGTGGAACAGTGCGTTTCTTCCATCCCAGCACCAGGGCGTGTACATCAATCACTCAAAGATTGCGCCCAAGGAAATGATTCCGTGGCTGCGCAATGCGAAGCTCGATCCGACCACCCAGCGCAAGCAGCTGGACCTGATGCAGGCACTCAACCGAGAACACCTCGCGGCACAGAGCGGGGCGGACAACGCATTGCAGGGCCGCATCGAGGCGATGGAGACGGCTTACCGCATGCAATTCGCCGCGACGGATGCGTTCGATATTGGCAAGGAACCGCCGAAGGTGCGCGAGGCGTACGGCAAGGGACACTTCGCTAATGGCTGTTTGTTGGCGCGGCGATTGTCCGAGCGCGGCGTGCGGTTCATTCAGGTTTATTACGGCAACGGCCAGCCGTGGGACACGCACAGCAACCACAACAAAACCACGCCCACGCTCGCCAAGAATATCGACCAACCCATCGCCGCATTATTAGGAGACCTGAAATCACGCGGACTCCTGGAAGATACACTTATCGTGTGGGGCGGAGAATTTGGCCGAACGCCCGTCAGCGAAAACGGTAGTGGCCGCGACCACAATCCACATGGCTTCATGATGTGGCTCGCCGGCGGAGGTGTTAAGGGTGGAA
>JAPKDK010000155.1 GCA_028872645.1 Verrucomicrobiota bacterium | reverse complement strand
CGCCCGCTTTGAGCGGCTCAACAACAAAACGATTGCCACCAACTTTCTTTGGCCGCGTTTTCCGGGGGGCAAACTACACTTTTCACCGCACCACGGGAATTTCACCGTGGAAACATTCACGGAAGAAGGAACGTTGAAGGGCAACCCCATGCATCTCGAAGAGGATAGATTCCTCGAAATGCAACTTAAGTTTCCCAAGAGCAAAATTCCGTTCACATTCCATTTTTCATCCACCATGGAGCAGGAGGAACGATTCGGGCTTCAGCGCCTTTTGGATGACCCCGAATTCAAACAGCGCGTTCCGCCACGCCAATCACTCACCCTCGAGGCGACCCCAAAAGCTCGGCGAAGTTTTGCCTTGAGTCCATATTATCAAACAGAGGCATTTGCATTGCCTGAGAAAATGAATTTGCTGGTCACGGGAATGGATTGGCTCTCAGAAAACCAGATGGCAGTATGCACCTACGCGGGCGAAGTTTGGATTGTGGAGAGTGCCACGGGGCCGGTGAAAGATATGAAATTCCGCCGGTTCGCGCGGGGAATGAACGAGCCCATGGGGGTGCTGGTGAAGGACGGGAAGATTCATCTCGGCAACAAGGCGGAAACAACGCGCCTGAGCGATACGGACAAAGATGGAGTGGCGGATTTATTCGAATGCGTCAACAACGATTGGGATTACACGGGCAGTTATAATTCATTTTCCTACGGGCCGGTGCTGGATCGAAAAGGCAACCTCGTAGTCGCCAACGCCGGGCATGCGGGACGCTGGGATGCTCGACACATGGGCTGGGCGCTGCGCATCAAAACGGGCAGTGACAAGGCAGTGCCGTTTGCCAGTGGGTTTCGTGAGCCAAACGGCATCGGCACCTTCGGGCCGGACAAAGATATTTTTGTGACCGATAATCAAGGAGCGTGGATTGGCGCGTGTAAATTGAATCACTTGAAAGAGGGTGGCTTTTACGGGCACCCCGCCTCGAAACCGGCGCCGGAAAAATTATATGCGGGACGAGAAACACTTACGTCTCCGGCGGTTTGGTTTCCGTATAAACTGGCGCGTTCTTCAAGTGGCCTTTGCGAAATCACTGACGATCGATTTGGCCCGTTCATGGGGCAAATGTTGG
This sequence comes from Verrucomicrobiota bacterium, assembly GCA_028872645.1. GTDB lineage: Bacteria > Verrucomicrobiota > Verrucomicrobiia > Limisphaerales > UBA1100 > JACNJL01. The sequence goes on along the minus strand of JAPKDK010000155.1, from coordinate 5,812 downwards.
TTGGCGATTTCCAGAATGCAATCGTCACGCGCGTGCAATTAGAAAAAGTAAACGGCGAATGGCAGGGCGCGGTGTGGCCGTTTCTCAAGGGATTTCAATCCGGCGTGAACCGATTGTTGATGGGGCCCGATGGCCATCTTTATGTGGGTGGCTGCAAGACCGTGGCGTGGGCGGCCAACGCGCCTTTTTCACAGGGGCTCGAGCGCGTGAAGTTCAGCGGCAAGATTCCGTTCGAAGTGAAAACCGTCCGAGCAATGCCCGATGGATTTGAACTGACTTTCACCAAACCGGTAAACCCCAAGGCCGCGGGTGATGCGGCGGGTTATGATGTGTGGCAGTATCAATACAAGTACCACGCGAAATATGGCTCGCCGGAGTTTGACCATGACGGCAAGAAGGACAGCTTTACGGTCATTGATGTGAAAAGTGCCACGGTGTCGGAAGATAGACAGAAGGTGCGGCTGCGGCTTGAAGGCTGGAAAGCGGGCTTTGTGACCGCCGTGCGCGGCTTGGATGCGCGCAGCACCGAGGGCGAGAAGCTTTGGCATGACACGTTTTATTACACGCTGAATCGGATTCCAAGGTAGGGGCATGCCGCGCATGCCTTGGACGCGCGAAGCATATCCCTAACAGCGAATCTCCACCTTGTTTGCAATGTCCAATTCCACTAGACTCATCGCGATGACTTTTTGGCGGACAATCTTTTGCATCTCAGCTTTTGGCGCGTTGGTATTGGAAGGCGGGGAAGGCGAGCATTGGGCGTTTCTCAAGCCACAACGCCACAATCCGCCCAAGGTGAAACAAGCTGATTGGCCGCGCAATGCCATTGACTATTTCATCCTCGGCGAGCTTGAAAAAAAGAAACTCGCGCCCTCGCCACAAGCGGAAAAAACGACGCTGCTGCGGCGGGTGCATTTGGACTTGATTGGGTTGCCGCCCTCGTCGGCCGAGGTTCATGCTTTTCTCGCCGACCAGCGTCCGGATGCCTTTGAGCGCGTGGTCGACAAGCTGCTGGCGTCGCCTCATTACGGTGAGCGGTGGGGGCGCTTTTGGTTGGATGCCGCGCGTTATGCGGACAGCGATGGTTATAGCCACGATGCGCCGCGCGTGATGTGGCGTTATCGCGATTGGGTGATTGCATCGTTCAATGCGGACCAACCCTTTGACCAATTTGTCATCGAGCAACTCGCGGGCGACATGTTGCCCAAGGCGACGCAAGCTCAGCGCATCGCCACGGGCTTTCATCGCAACACGCAAATCAACACCGAAGGCGGCGTGGACAAGGAGCAGTTCCGGGTGGACTCAATCTTCGACCGCATCGCGACCACGGGCGAGGTGATGTTCGGGCTCACCTTTGGCTGCGCGCAATGTCATGACCACAAGTTTGACCCATTCAAACAGGTGGAGTTTTATCGGATGTTTGCTTTTTTTAATCAAGTCGATGAGCCGCGCGTAGAAACCCCCACCGTCGCCGAGAGCAAGGCGCGCGCCGCGCACGATGCCAAGGTGAAGTCGCTGCAAGTAAAAGTGAATGGCGCGGAGAAGGGCACGGACGAGCAAAAAAAAAACCAGAAGGAATTGGTCGCGATGAAAAAGAAACGGCCCGGCGCAACCACCTCACTGGTGATGCGTCAACGCAAGTCGCCGCGCAAGACGTTTCGGTTTGTGAAAGGCAACTTCACGCGGCCCTCGGAGGAGGTGCAGCCAGGAGTGCCGGCGGTGCTGCATCCGTTTCCAAATCAGGAAAAGGCCAATCGACTGGAGTTTGCGCGTTGGGTGGCAAGTCCCGAAAACCCGCTGCTCGCGCGCGTGACAGTGAATCGAATGTGGCAGCATCATTTCGGCGCAGGATTGGTGGAAACGGAAAACGACTTTGGCACGCAAGGCACGCGGCCCACGAATCACGCGTTGCTGGATTGGTTGGCCACGGAATTTATGCGTGTCAAATGGAGCCGCAAGGCAATGCACCGGCTCATTGTCACCTCGGCCACGTACCGCCAATCCTCCAAGCGCCGCTCTGACCTAACCCAAACTGACCCGTACAATCAATTGCTCGGCCGTCAAACGCGACTTCGATTGGAGGGTGAAATCATCCGCGACAACGCCCTCGCTATCAGCGGATTGCTCAGCCGGAAAATGAGCGGGCCCGGCGTGTTCCCGCCGCAACCCGATGGGTGCATGAACCTCGGCCAGCACGCGCGCAGTTGGAAAGCCAGCACTGGTGAGAATCGATTTCGGCGCGCGGTTTATACTTTTCGATGGCGCGCCACGCCGCATCCGGCGCTGAAAGTTTTTGACACGCCCGATGCCTTTGCCGCTTGCACGCGTCGTCTGCGATCGAACACGCCGCTGCAGGCCTTGACGCTGCTGAATGACCCGGCGTATTTTGAAATCAACGTGGGCTTCGCGCGACGTATCCTTAAAGGAAGGCAGGGGAGTGATGCCCAAAAACTGCGCTTCGCCTTCCGGCTTTGCCTCGCGCGAGAACCGGATGCGGCGGAAACCAAAATTCTGTCCGGCGTTTTGCAGCGCGAACTGGCGGCCTTCGCCAAGACTCCCGCCGAGGCCGAGGCCCTGCTGAAGGGCTACGAAACGGGCGGGTTGCCCAAGCCGGGATTGGCCGCGTGGACAATGGTGGCACGGGTGCTGATGAACACGGACGAAACCATTACACGCGAATGATTATGGACGCCGCAAATCTTCAATCGCAAACGCGCCGGCATTTCTTTGGCCAATGTGGCATGGGGCTTGGCTCCATTGCGTTGGCTTCGATGATGGACGAGCGGGCGATGGCCAATTCATTGAACTCGTTTGCGCCGAAGCAGCCGCATTTCGCGCCCAAGGCGAAGAATGTGATTTTTCTGTTCATGGCCGGCGGTCCGTCGCATCTCGATTTGTTTGACTGGAAACCGGAACTCAAACGGCGGCACGGTCAATCCATTCCCGACTCCTTCACCAAGGGCAAGCGGTTTGCGTTTATGAACAGCTCCTTTAAGGACGCCAACAAATTGCAGGGCACCATTCGCGATTTCAAACAGCACGGCCAATGCGGCATGTGGGTAAGCGAATGTTTCCCGCACATCGGCACGGTGGCGGATGAGTTGACGCTCGTGCGCACGTGTAAGACGGAGCTTTTCAATCACGCGCCGGCAAAGCTGTTTATGAACACCGGCACGGGACTGTTCGGCCGGCCGAGCATGGGATCGTGGGTGACGTATGGCATCGGCACCGAGTCGCGCGATTTGCCGGGATTCATGGTGCTGCAATCAGGCCCGCGCGGGCCGCGGGGTGGGGGAGTGAACTGGGCGAGCGGATTTCTGCCAACTTCATTTCAGGGCGTTCCGTTGCGCGGGAATGGCGATCCCATTTTGAATTTGGCAAGTCCCAAGGGCATCGACGGTGTTCGCCAGCGGAATTCCATTGACGCCGTGCGCGCGCTGAATCTCAAGCGCGCGATGGAGACGGGCGACCCAGAAATTCAAACACGAATCGCCAGCTATGAGATGGCGTATCGCATGCAGACGAGCGCGCCGGAGTTGATTGACATCAAAAGCGAAAGCAAGGCTACGCTCGACCTTTACGGCGCGCAACCCGGCAAGGCAAGTTTCGCCAACAACTGTCTGTTGGCGCGGCGACTGGTGGAACGCGGCGTGCGGTTCGTGCAGCTTTACCACACTAACTGGGATTCCCACGGCGGCCCTTCGCAGACCTTGACCAAGGATTTTGACAAGGTGACCAAGGACGTCGACCAGCCGTGTGCCGCACTGATTCGCGATCTCAAGGCACGCGGGTTGCTCGATGACACGCTGGTGATTTGGGGTGGCGAATTCGGTCGCACGCCAATGGGCGAGAAGCGCGAGACTCCCGGACGCAATCATCACATCGATGCCTTCAGCATGTGGTTCGCCGGCGGCGGCATCAAGCCCGGCAACCTCGTGGGTGAGACCGACGAATTCGGGTTCGGAGCGGCGAAGGATGAATGTCATGTCCACGACCTCCACGCCACCATTCTCCACCAACTCGGCCTCGACCACGAACGCCTCACCTTCCGCTTCCAAGGCCGCGATTTTCGACTTACGGATGTGAAGGGCAAAGTCATCAAACAAATGCTGGCCTAATGAGCGTTTTTTCAAAATGCATCAAGACCTGTCCCTTGCCAAACGACGAGCCCATATTGGTGGCGGTATCGGGCGGGGTGGATTCGATGGTACTGCTGCACGCTTTGCGTGACCGCGAAATTGTGGTGGCCCATTTCAATCATCAATTGCGCGGCGAGGCATCGGATGGTGACCAAAAAATTGTTGAGGAAACAGTTCGTGAATTGGGTGTTTCAATTGTGGTGGGGCAATGGGAACCAGACAACGAGGCCATTCGCCGCCACGGTCTCGAAATGGCCGCTCGAAAAGCTCGACTGAGTTTCCTCGCTCAAGCGGCAAAAGAACATCAATGCCACTGGGTAGCGATGGCGCATCACGCGGATGACCAGGTGGAAACATTTTTCTGGCGGCTATTGCGCGGCGCGGGCGGCAGCGGCTTGGGCGGCATGGCGGCGGTGGCCTTTTTCCCGGAAAACCCCGATTTGCAAATCGCACGCCCGTTATTGGAGCTTCGAAAGGGTGAAATTTTATCACACGCCAAGACAGAAGGCATTTTGTTTCGTGAAGATGAAAGCAATGTCGATCCGGCTCACCTGCGCAATCGCATCCGCAACCGGCTACTGCCTCTGTTGCGCGATGAATTTCATCCTGAAACGGATTCGGCCATTCTTCAATCGATGGGGCTCGTGAGCGCGGATGCGGATTGCGTAAAAATCTTGGCGGCGGATTGGTTGGCAGCGGACGCACCCCAATCCTTTGACCAACTCCATCCGGCGATGCAGCGCCAAGTGATTTGGCATCAACTCATCGCGCACGGCGTGGAGCCGGGCCATCGACTGATTGAGCACCTTCACCTACGCCCGGGCCACCCAATCTCACTGAGCCCCACCCAAACCGTCCGGCGCGACGCCAACGGCCGACTGCATTTAGGTAAACCCCATCGTGTAGATCACCCCATTGAGTCAACAGAATGGGCGTTGCATCCGGGTTGGAATAAATCAATTTTTGGTGGAGCCACACTTCGCTGCCGCACGGGTGGCGGGGAACAGGCTGAAGCCGGGCCGGGCGTGGAATTTTTTGATGCGGATCGAGTGGGACCTCGCGTCGTGCTGCGGCATTGGCGGGCGGGAGATCGCTTTGAGCCCATCGGCCTGGGGCGCGCGGCGAGGCTGCAGGATTTGTTTACTAATGCCAAAGTGCCTGCGCTGGAAAAGCGCGCGCGTGTCATTGCCTGCACGGGGAACGGTGAAATTTTCTGGGTTCAAGGCCTGCGGATTGGGGAAATGGCCAAGGTTCAACCCCAAACTACGCGGTTTTTAGAGTGGCGTTGGATGCCCGTTAAAGCTGTCTAAGGGTTTGCCCAATCCTGTTTTCTGTGATAAGCTTGCCTTTCACGAATGGAAGAAAAAGACCCCAATACGACCGAGCGCTCGATGAAGCCGTGGATTATTTACCTCGTCATCTTCGGCGCAATTTTTGTGCTCCTCACGCTGAATACGGACTCCAAAAACATCGAGGAAACGAAAATGGACTATCGGGAGTTTAAGGTATTGCTTGATTCAAATCTGATTGTTGAAGCAAAAATTAAATACTCACAAGCTACGGATTTGCGCAAGATTAGCGGAATCATCGCCAAAACCAATTCGGCGGGCGAGGCCATCCTGGAACCCGGAAGCATAAAAGTAACGCACGGCAACCGGTTCACTTTCATGTCG
>JAPKDK010000154.1 GCA_028872645.1 Verrucomicrobiota bacterium | reverse complement strand
CCGGCAGTTGCCCTTCCTTATCAAAGCGCAACACGTGGCCTTCGTTGGGGCGGAAGACTTTATGGTTGCGGCGGCGCGGCGAAGTGTAATCGGTGCCGTCCTTCGGCAACTCCACCGAGTCCCCCATGATCGCGTAAATTAAGCCATCTGGCCCCAGCGCCAGCCCGTTGCGTCCGTGGCCAACACCGCCCGGCGTGGCGCGCAGCAGCTTTTCTTGGTCAAATTTTCCGTCGCCATTCGTGTCGCGCAGCCTGTAAATGCCCTTCGACACATTCGCGTTCACATACAGCCCGCCGTGCGCGTAGAGTAACCCACGATTTTCCTTTAACGTGTGATTGATCATTTCCATTTTTGAAATGGATTTTGTACTTTTGGAAAATGTGAATCGCCAAATGCCCGCGTCCTCTCGCCCAATGCTCAAACGTCCTTCGGGGTCGAATGCACAACTAATCCACGAGCCTTCGCCTTTGCTAGAATTTTTCAGCAACTCTACTTCAAAGCCCGTCAATGTGAAAAAATCTGCCGGATCAGCACCGGCCTTGGCCGTTTTGGCTTCTTCCCATTGGTTGTAGTCGTCTGTTTCGGTGATGCGAATGCCTGGAGTCGCCCACCATTTTTCCAGCGCGAGATTTCCTGTACGCTTTAATTTTCCTGCGGAGGAATTCCAGTTGAGATCGGAAAAAATCGACTGCGGTTTGCCTTTCGCACCAGCCAATCGCAGTTCGAGTGCGATCGCCGAGGGGCCATCAGCGGCGGTCGACTCGATGCGGAGTTTATTTTTGCCGGGCTTGAGTTTGCCGTTGAGCTCCAAGTCGATCAGCTTTCCAAATGCCGGTGACTCGGCGAGCCAACGGTCGTTGAGGAAAATCCGGACTGAAGCGAAGTCGCCCACCGCACGCAGTCGGGCGGACTGAGTGTTTTGGGGCATCTCAAAAGAGTGGCTGAATGTGATGATGCCCTTCGGCGCCTTCACTGGCCAAATCCAAAACGGTTCCGCGGAAAGGGGAAGGTGAGTCGTGAGGCACAAAAATAACAACAGCCGCGTCATACCCGGAGCGTAGTGGGCTATCAGCAAAAAAGGCAAGCGTGACCCTATTGCGCCGTCAAAAATGAAATCAAGTCCCGCAGTTCACTGAATGTTAATGTGTATGCCAGCCCTTCAGGCATGAGTGAATGGTGGCCTTCGGTTTTGGATTTGATTTGGCGTTTGTCGAGGCGTATTTCTTTACCGTCGATGCCGAGGTATACCTCGGCATTGCCGCCGCGCCGCATCGCGATGCCGTTGTGTACGGCACCATCTGTCATCGTGATCACCCATGAGCGCAGGTAGGGCGACACTTCTTTGTTGGGTTGCAGAATGGATTCCAAAATACGCGCGCGCGATGAGCCGCGACCGATGTGTGTGAGGTCAGGGCCCACGCGGGTGCCGCGTTCATTGACTTGATGGCATTGTGAGCAGAGCGCGACTTTTTGGTTAAAAAAGATTCGTTCACCTACAGTCGCATCGCCCCTGCCAGACAGGGCATCGAGGCGTTTCAACCAGGTCGCTGTGTCAGTGGACGCCGGTCGGTCTGAGGCAAATTGCTGGCCGAGCATGCGTTTTATCGCTGGGGCGGCAGATGTGTGTTGTTTCGCCAGCTTTAGTAACCTCTCTTGGTCGTCAGCTTCAAAATGTGCGCCAATTAGGCTGCGCAATGATTCATCACGTAATGATGCACTCTTTCCTGCGGCAATTTGCATTAACGCATCGGTATTGGGTGACTTGTCTAGGCCCATCGCAGCCACGGCGGTCAGACGCAGTTGTGTGTCACGTTTTTCATCTAGTGCAATGGCGCGTATTGTTTCGGTGATGGCGGCATCAGTAAGATGTTGCATCTTCCGCAAGGCCTCATGTTGTAGTGTTTTCTCCTTTGACTTGAGCCAAGTCCTGAGTTGCTCCGAGGTCAGCGCCTTGTGGCCACCGGGGAGGTAGCGCAACACATGTGCACGCAGGCTGTCTGGCGTATCTTCATTTTTTAGGAGTGGCAGCACGAATTCCTCGTTGACGCGATCCGGGTTCTTACGTCCATCCAGTGCATCGAGGCAGGCGAGATAGGCACGGAAAAGGCGGTAATCATAATTTCCTTTGCGTAGCGCACTCTCGATGGAAGGACGGAATTGCTTGAGTTGGTGGTCCGCAATCCAGCGTGCTGCTTCAAAACGCACGGAGGGTTGTGGGTCGGCAAGGAACGCAGGGATGTGCTGAATGCTTTCAGGTTGGCGACTTTCCTTTAATACATAAAGTGCGGCGATTCGTTTGCCGGTCGGAAGATTTACCAAGTTCATCTTTAGTAGCGCACCGACATGATGACGCAACCCGTAAAGTGCGGCAGATTTTATGAATTGGTCGCTGTGCTGAGCTTTAGTCAACAGCATAGATAAATCGCCTTTGTCGGCGGACTCTCGGAGTTTTTGTAGGCGCTTAGTGTCTTGTCCGATGTAAGTAGGTGGCTTTAATTGCTGAGGCTTCTCGTCTGTCTTACAGCTGACACGCCAGAGTTTTCCTTTTTGGTTTAGATTGTATGAACTGCTGCCCCAGTCACTAATAAACAGGCTTCCGTCGGGTGCCATTGCCATGCCGACAGGGCGGAATGAGTCATCACCCTGCACCAGTGTTTTCATGGTGGCTCTGACCGATGCGCCGTGGCGCTTCAACCGATAACGTTCAATTCGATGGTCACCCCATGAGGTGGAAAGTATTTCTCCGCGGTATTCATTGGGGAACATTGGCGAGTCAAAATGAATCACTTCGCAGGGTGCTTCTCCGGTGCCGTGGATCATTGGTAATGTGCCGGTCAGTTCGCCGTTCCACGCGAGGAAGGGATGAATGCCCCTGCGACCGTGTTTGTATTGATAACCGTAATCACCCCCGGGTACCACATGCAACAGGCGGCAGGGGGGGGTGTTGCCGGGATCGTTGTCGACCGCGAAGATACGACCCCACGGGTCGACGCAGGTGCCAAATGGATTCCAGAAGCCCCGCGCGATTTGTTCGAGTGCCATGCCTTTGGCCGTGCAGCGAAACACGCCACCTCCAATGCCAGCCGCGCCTTTAATTTTCACACTGTCACGCCCAATCATCGTGTACGCGTGCCCAAGGTTTTCACCGAGCCCAAAAATCAAATTCCCCTCTGTGTCAAAGCTTAGGCCGCTCAAGCCGTTGTGCGGGTAGGTGCCGTTGGTATCCATTACAATGACGTCCTCAGACTTATCCGCTTTGCCATCGTCATTGGTGTCGCGCACTCGGAGGATGCGGTTGCGTTCAGCGAGGTACACCCAGCCGTTTTTGCCGATGCAAACATCCATGCCCATTTTGAGGCCTTCATAAAAAATGGAGCGTTTGGCTTTGCCTTTTGCCGAGGGCGTGAACATTAGTACGCGGTCGCGTTCGGGGCCTTTGTAATCCTTGGGGCGAAAATGGGTGTGACTTTCGATGACGATTACTCGGCCTTTTGCATCCACCCCGAGGCCGGTGGGTGTGACGATGTCGGGCGCTTCGGCGATGAGTTCGATGACGATGCGCGGGTCGGGCGACTTGGGCGCACCGTCAGCAATGAGCGCAAAGGGGAGGGCGAGCAGAAGGTGGAGCGTTTTCATGGTAAAATGAATGGAGCCAGTGAACGGATTCGAACCGTTGACCTGCTCATTACGAATGAGCTGCTCTACCAACTGAGCTACACTGGCGTGGGGCCGAATGTATCGCCGGGGTTCGGTGCGGGCAAGGAAATAGGAGTTGAACCGCCAAGACGCCAATTTTTTTATGGATTCATTTCCTTGGCGTCTTTGCGTCTTGGTGGTTTACAAATTAGGCCGTCGTTTTTCGCAATGACTGGCCAAGCATCCAACCGGCCCAAGTGCAGAGGAGGCAGAGGGCAACGGAAGCGGCGATGTTGGTGCCGGCTTTGGTCCAGTCGTTTTTTTGGATAAGTTCGAGGGTTTGCAAACTGAAGGTGGAGAAGGTGGTGAAGCCACCGCAGAATCCGGTGATGAGGAAAAGTGCGGTGGGGGATTTGCGTTGGTCGATTTCCCAAAAGCCGGCGGCGATGCCGATGGCCAATGAGCCGAGCACATTCGCGGCGAGGGTGCCGAAGGGGAAGGATTCAAATCGAGCGAGTCCCATCGCTAATCCGTGGCGGCCGAGGCTGCCGAGCGCGCCGCCGAGGGCAATGCAAAGCCAAGTCATGCACGCGGTTTACACGCATGCGGGGGTATTGGCGAGGGTTTCTTAGCGGGGGTTTCTTAGCGGGGCTTGGTGAAGGGTTGGCGGATAATGACGCGGATGGTGCGGGTGGAAATCCAGTTGGTGATATTGTTGGGGTCGCGCCAGACCCATTGGCCGGTGGGATCGACCCAGCGTCCGAGCGCGGGATCCCACACGGCGTTGGCGGGGCGTTGGCTGTTGTTGAACCAGACCATGGGGTCTACGTAATAATCGCCAAAAGTACGGTTCACATCGGTGCCGGCTCGCACCCATGAGGCGGCCGACGGAGTGGTGGCGGAAAAGGCGCGTTGGCTGGGGTCGTTGGGATCGGGGTTGACGCGGTAATTGAGCGGTCGCACCGGAAGGCGATAGCGGATGGGATGACCCTTGCCCTGATTGGTGGGCTTGATCCAGCCGCGCGGGCCCACTTTGGTGCGGGGCGAGGGAACCCGCTGGGCGAGGGTGAGCTGCGCGCTGAAGGCGAGGGCTAGCCCAATGCCGAACGCGCGGGAGAGGGTTGTTAGCAAATTGCTGTTATTCATACCGTCAAGTTAGACGGTAAGCGAATGGGCGAGTTACCCGCGGGCGGAATTTAGTTGTTACCCTCGCGGTTTGTGCTAGTCGCGGCGGCTGACGTTGGGGAGGACGTCGCGCAGGCGGACGTAGTCGCTGAGGATGTCCAGTGTTTCACGCAGGACAGCATCGAGGGTGAAGGTGTGGGAACCGTCCATCGGAATGGGCGAGGCTTCCGGATTTTCCGTCTTCGGCTTGGGAGCGTCGAGTTTCTTGAGCGGCTTGTCAGCCGTGGCGTTTTTTACATCAATCTCGAAATACTTTTCTACGGGTTGTTTGCGACCGGTGCGTTCCTTGTTGCGGGCCTCGATGCGGGTTTTATTGTCGGCGCGCTCCTTGCGGCGCTCGGCTTCATTGAGGGAAACGGTTTTGTCGACCTGTTGTTTTTTGGCGCGGACGATGTCTTCGTTAATGTATTTGAAGTCAGCGCTTTTCCCAACGCGTTTGGCGGAGCTTTTGCGAAGGCTGGTGAGGAAGGGCTCCACGCGGTTGAGAACCTTGTAGGTGACCTTTTTAATTTTATCGGCCTCTAGCGCGCGGGGGAGCTTGGCTTCGCCCATTCCGAGGTAGTCGAAGACGGAAGGCAATTCCACATCCGAAAGCACGCCGAGGCGTTGGGTGGTGCTGCCGTTGATGCGGTAGAATTTTGAAATGGTGAACTTAAGGCGACCGGAATCTTCACCGAGATTAGCAAGAATGCGGCGGTTGAGTGGTAGCAATTGCTGGACAGTGCCTTTGCCGTGGGTGGCTTGGGAGCCCACGATGACCGCGCGGCCGTGGTCCTGCAGGGCGGCGGCCACAATCTCCGAGGCGGAGGCGCTCATGGAGCTGACGGCAACCACGAGTGGGCCGTCATAAACCACGCCACGTTTGGTGTCGCCGAGCACTTTGTTTTGACCACGGAAATCTTTTACCTGCACCACGGGGCCCAAATCAATAAAGAGGCCGGCGAGGTTGATGGATTCCTGCAGGATGCCGCCGCCGTTCATGCGGAGGTCAAGCACGATGCCGTCCACTTTTTCTTTTTTGAGGCGCTCGATGAGCGTGCGGCAATGGTCGGAGCATTTACTGTAAAAGCCGGGCAGGTTGAGAATGCCGAGTTTTTCGGTTTTGCCGTTGACCTTGCGTTCGATGATGTAGGCTTTGGCTAAGGAATCCTCGAGCTTCACCACGTCGCGTTTGATTTTGATGACCTTGCGCTCCTCCTTGCCGGCGGGGATGATAGTGAGTTCCACGATGGAACCTTTTTTGCCACGAATGAGTTGCACCACTTTGTTGAGTGTCATGTCGATTAAATCGGTAGGTTCTTTGTCGCCTGGATTTTTCACGGCAATAACTTTGTCACTGGCATGGATGAGTTTGCTTTTCGCGGCGGGGCCGCCGGGCATGATGCGTACGATCGTTGTATAGCCATCTTCGGCACGGAGCACCGCACCGATGCCGGTGAGTTGCATGTCGATGCTGTTGATATCAAAGTTTTTTGCCTCGATCGGGCTCATGTAATCGGAGTGAGGATCGAAGGCGCGGGTGAGGGCGCTGAGGTAAGTTTCGAGCTGCTCGCCACTGTTGTTTCCCTTCATGTTTTTCAACAGTCGCTGATAGCGGCGGCTAATTTTGGCACTGCTCTCCTTTAATTTTATTGGGTCCGGCTTGCCCGTTTTTCCTTTATCGAGTGCCAGTCGGTCATTCAGCAGTTCGAGTTTTATCCGGGAATGCCAAAGCGTACGGGCCTCTGCCTGAGTGGCGGGCCAGGGTTGTTTCTCACGCCGAGTGAGGAAGCGTTCCTTTTTTGTGAAGTCGATTTTGCCTTTTAGAATTTCCTCCACCCATTTCTGGCGTTCGGTGAGGCGCTTGAGAAAGAGGGCATAGATTTCATTAGAGGGGCGGGGGTTGCCCATTTTCACGTGGTCATCGAGGGTGGTGCCGTATTTTTTGGTGAGTGCGTCCACATCCGATTGCAGGAAAATCATATGGCTGAAATCCAGCAGGTTGAGGTAGCGATCCAAGTGATGCCCGGCGATCTCGTCGTTGAGGCCGGTTTGGCGGTAATGGATTTGTGAAATCAATCGACCCACGGTTTGGGTGATTTCTTTGCACTCGTCTGGGGAAAGATCGGCCCACGTTAGGCTGGCGGAAAGCAGCAGC
>JAPKDK010000009.1 GCA_028872645.1 Verrucomicrobiota bacterium | reverse complement strand
CCTATAGCCGCGCGTTATCAATCAACCGCGTCTTTCCGATAAACACTGCCAGCGCCATTCGGACGCCTTTCATCGGCTTCACGGGCCGCATCATTTTTTTATCAAAAAACTCCACGTAATCCACTTTCGCAGTGAGGTGTTGTTCTATGGAAAGTATCAACCGCCGTTTCAATCCACGCAAGTTTCCATTGCGGACGGCCGCGCGGGCCAAGCCGATCGCTTGCCACAGCGCGGTGGCTTGTTGGCGTTCGGATTCATTTAAAAGCACATTGCGCGAGCTGCAGGCCAAGCCGTCGGCCGCGCGCACGGTGGGGGCGACGATGATCCGCGCGGGTAAATTTAGATCACGCGCCACGCGGCGGATGAGCGCGGCTTGTTGCCAATCTTTTTCGCCGAAGATTGCGGCGGATGGCTGCACTAAATTGCAGAGCTTCACCACCACCGTGGCCACGCCACGAAAATGGCCGGGGCGCGATTCGCCTTCCATCCCGAGTGACACGGCGGTTTCGTCGATGGCGGTGCTGGCGTCATTTTCGTAAAGTGACTTTGGGGCGAAAACCACGTCCACGCCTTCGGCGCGGCAGAATTTTTTGTCTGCGGCCAACGGGCGCGGGTAAGCGCGCAAATCCTTGGCGTCATTAAACTGCGTGGGGTTCACATAAATGCTGACGACGACGATGCCCTTTGCACCGGCCACTTTGCGCGCGCGACGGATGAGGCTTGCGTGTCCCGCGTGCAGTGCGCCCATCGTGGGCACGAGCCCCACGCGCGCGCCTTCGCGTTGCCAGCGTTGGGATTGGCGCTGCATCGCGGCGGGGTTGCGGATGATTTTCACGCGATAAAAAAACGGGCCGGCAATTACCGGCCCGTTGCAAAATTTTTCCGGTGCTAATTTTTGAATTGCATCGACTGTGCCTCAGGCATCTCGTGCGCACACGGTTGATCGGTCGGCGCGTCGGCCTCGGCGGTGGTAGTACCGACGACATTATTCGCCAGCAACCACGCTTCCACTTCATCGCCGCTGACATCGGCCAGCATATTACCGTTAATTTCCACGCACGGTTGCAGCATTTGGCCGCTCCGTTCGATCATTTCGGCGCGGTGTTCGGGGTTGTTAACCACGTCTTTTTCGTCCCACGTAAGGTTGTGCTTGCGCAGCACCGACCGCACGCCTTCGCTCCAGCCGCAAGAGGGCTTGAGATAACATGTGATGTTCGATTTATCCATAGGTGAGTAAAGAATGGCAGGGGAAGGATCAGTTTTCAAGCTTGAAGTTTCAAGGAATACCCAATGGCCATGCTTCCGTCACTTTGGGAATTGGGCCTTTGGCATTCCTTGGGGCTTGGGAATTGGGCCTTGGACATTTACCCTCCCCCCGTGCCTCTTTCCATTCTCATCGCGCCCGATAAATTCAAGGGCACACTTACCGCTCCGCAAGCGGCGAAGGCGATCGCGCGTGGGTGGAAGGCGGCGCGGCCGGAGGACGGACTGACACAGCTGCCTATTAGCGACGGGGGCGATGGGTTTGGGGCGTTGATGGCGGGGGCGCTTGGTGCTGATTCGCTTACGATTGAAACGCAAGATGCATCGCACGCCCCAACGAACGCGCCTTGTTGGATTGATTGTAATTCTGGCACGGCGATTGTTGAGTCGGCCAACATTCTTGGGTTGGCGATGTTGCCGGCTGAGAAACGGCGACCGATTGCGCTGAATTCGCACGGGCTTGGAATTGTGTTGCGCGATGAGCGGTTTGCCAACTGCCGCCAGAGCATCATCGGGATTGGGGGGAGCGCCACGAACGATGGGGGATTCGGGATGGCGCGGGAATTAGGTTGGCGTTTTGAAAATGACCGAGGCAACCCAATCTGCGATTGGGTTGATTTGGTGAACCTCAAAAAAATTCACCCATCTAAAACTAATTTATCGGGAGAAATAATTGTCGCGGTCGATGTGCAAAATCCGTTGCTTGGGCCTAACGGATGCACGCGGGTTTACGGGCCGCAGAAGGGTTTGTGGGAAGAAGACATTCCGCGGGCGGAGGCGGCGCTGATGCAGTTGGCCGAGGTTTGGGAAGCGCAGATGGGTGAAGATGTGGCGAGTTTGCCGGGTGCCGGGGCAGCGGGCGGGCTTGGGTTTGGGCTGCGTTGTTTTGCGGGAGCGAAAATTCGGTCGGGGTTTAAGATTTTTGCAGAGGCGGCGGGGCTGGACGCTTTGCTGCGCGAGGCGGATGTGGTGGTGACGGGCGAGGGCGCGATGGATCGCCAAACGGTGATGGGCAAAGGCGTCGGCGAACTGGCCAAACGCGCGCGCGCGAACGGTTGTCGCTGCGTTGGATTAGCGGGAATGGTGGAGGATCGCCCTGCCCTCGCTGAGGTTTTGGATGATTGCCGGGCCTTGACTGATCTGACCACGGTCGCCGAAGGGCAAGTGAATGCGGCGCGGTGGTTGGAGAAATTGGCGCGCGAGGTGGGGGATGGGTTTTGTAGCCCGGCTCGGTGAGCCGGGGCGCGGGACGGGCGGCAGTGGGGGGGCTGAACGTGAGGGCGGCTTCGCCGCCCTTCGGCTCAGCGGACGCTTCGCCTTCCGATTCAGGAGCGCCGAGTCAGAAATGGTGGCTACCTGAATTGCACAGAATTGATTATCGAAGGGGTTAGGTTCAATTCGCCCAGCACGGATGAATTCACCCGCACGGCTTTGGGCGACCATTCGAGAAGGTTGCCAGAAACTTTTCCCATTCTGCCTAAATTGAATGATTTCGCCTGTGGCTCGTTCGGCTTTGGCTCGGGGGCTTTTTCTTTTTTCTTGGCGAAGGAGATGTTGGCGATTTTGCCGAGGGGGATGTCGATGTCTCCGAAGTCGGATTTCAGGTTGAGTTTGCCTTGGGCGATCGTGAGGATTTGGCCGGTGAGTTGGTCGCCTTTGTGGAGTTGGAGGGCGTCTTCTGCGCCAGCTTGGCCAACGGACGGACCGGCCTTCGGGAGGCGGCCGTTCCATTCGCTGACGCGCAGGTTGTGAATGGCCATTCGGGAATCGGTTCGGGGATAGAATTGCAGCACGCTGCCTTTGCCGGCGAACCCGGCTTTGTCCACCCACTTGCGAACGAGGCGTTCGTTGACGAGCAGCGCGATGGTGGCGGTGCGGCGGTCCACACGGATGGAGACGTGCGCCTTGCGCGCGGAGCCCCAAGCGGGATTGCCGCTTCCGAGGCTGGTGTTTTGCAGATCGCCTTCGCCGACGCTGGTGTGGCGGTAGAGATAGCTCGGGCCGCCGGTGAGACGCAGAAGGTAGGCGTTTTGATAACTGATGCTGTGGAGGCGATCGGTGCAGAGCATCACGTCGAGCGCGATGTCGCGTTCCCATTCGAGGTCGAAATCCACGCTGGCCATGGGCGGCCATTTAAGTTCTTTGCCGATGATGTAGCCGGTGCCTTTACTGATGAAGGAGCCGTTGTCAAATTCCCAATGCAACGAGCCGAGAGTGATGTCCGCCTGCACCTTCACGTTATCGCCACGCAACAAACCGACCTTGAGTTTGTCGCCGATTTTTTGGCTTTTGACGAAGGCGATCATTAGTTCTTTTTTGGTGTACGGCTTGCCGTTGATGTGGGTGATGATGTCGCCGATTTGCAAACCGCCCTTAGCGGCGGGGCTGTCGGCGAACACATCCTGGATGGTGATGCCTTCGACGCCGTCATCGGCATCGTCGCCGAGTAACACGCCGATGATGGCCGCGCCCCAGCCGTTAAGGGATTTGGGGCCGTCGAACACCACGTCGCCGGTGCCGGGCACAAGCCACTGCACTTGCGCGCGCGGGATGGAAAGTTTGCCGGCATACCACGTATCAAATTCCAGCGATTGCTCGGTGAGATTGATGATGTCGCCCGACAATTCGTCGCCATTAAAAAGATGCACCAACGCGCCGTGTCGACGGGCGGCAGCGGGAGTGGGTGCGGGTTTAAGGTTTAACTGCCGCAGCGCGTTGGCTTTGATGTGCATCTTGCCGACGATATCCTCGTGGCTAAAGCTGAAGCCCTCGGCCAGCGTGAAACCGTGCATCGTGACATCCATTCGATCACCGATTTTGAGGGTGAACGTCCCCGGACGCGGCGCATCAGCAGCGCCCACGCTTCCTATCACCAATATAAATAACAGCCATCGCATTGGGGAATTGTAGGCTATCGGGAGGGCTTGGAAAGGAGATTTAATTCACCGCTTGCGGGTTTTGGATTGAACCGCCAATGCCTTACCCACTTCATTTACGGTCAAATAATATGTGCCTTTGAAGATTTTGCCCTTCGCCGTGTCGAGGTTGTACTGGATGGCCATGGAATGGACGGGGGCGACTTTGGCGATTTGGAGGAAAACACTTTTGCCGTCGGGGAGGAGTTTGGCGTTCTTGATGGCAATGGGGTCGCGGCCTTGTTTGTTGGGGTCTTTGACGGACCAATCTTTGGAGCCGTACGCGGCGGTCCAGCGGTAGTTCCATTGTTCGGCGGACCAGCTGTCAATGTCTTCAGCGATTTTTTTGTCGAGCGGGGTGCTGAAGGTGAGGCGAATGCCGTTGGCGTGGATTTTCATTCTGATGGGCTGGCGGATGGGCTCGCCGGTGAAACGCACGCGTTGGAGGCTGCCATCGCGGATGGCGGAGGTTTGCCAGCCAAGCAAGCCGGTGACGTAAAGGTGGCCGTCCTTGGGATTGAAGCGCCCGCGGCACGCGCCCGATAGGAAGCGACCGGGCAATGGCACCACGCCGCCGTTCGCGCCATCGCGGACGATGTGCATCATCGTGCAACGGCCGTAGGAGAAATGCAGCAGTTCACCGCCGAGCGGGCCCCACGAATTCTTCGGCACCCACACTTGGCCGCCGGCGGAGTTGTCCAACACGCGGGGGATCCACACCAACGGCGGGTCGTAAGTGGTCGGTGCCACCTTGCGTTTGTGGCTGGGCATGAAGCCGTAAAAACCGCCGGGCTTGATGACGTCCAGCCGCGTCTCGGGCACCCACGTGCCTTGTTGGTCGGCGGCGGTGATGATGCCGTTGGGCCCCACGCCGAGGCCGTTGGGATTGCGAAAGCCCGTGGCCACCACCGAGAGCTTGCTGCCATCGGCCGTTACCTTGAGAACCACGCCCCCGTGCGGTGTGCCTTCGGCGCAGCGGATGAAATAAAAATTGCCCGCCGGATCCGTCTCCAAACACGTCGCGTACGAATGCCCGCCGCCGCCAATCATAATGTCATTATTAAACGCCTCGTAAAAATCCGCCTCGCCGTCGCCGTTCTTATCATGCAGCCGCGTAATCTGATCGCGCCCCAGCACGTACACTTGATTCTTCACCACCCGCAACCCCAGCGGCTGATACAGCCCCGTGGCAAACCGATGCCACTTCACCGCCTTGAGCTCCGCATCAATCCCCGTCACCTTCCAAACATCCCCATGCGCTGTCGCCACGTAGCAATCCCCATTGCTCGTGAAGTCATGCCCCGCCGTGAAGAACAACGCGTTGAAACGATTCTTGTAAGGCACCGAAATCGTGTCGATGGCAAACGGCGCCTTGCGCTTGTCGACAATTCCCTTGGTGACAATCGGATCGCCCCACCGGCGCAGGCCTGCGCCAATTACATCCTCCAATTTCCCTTCACCAAGAGTAGCTGCCGGTTTTTGTCTAAGCAATTCCTTCACATCAATTTTTGCAGACGCATCTTGCAACTGATAAACTTTCCAGTTTTTTGGTCCTTGCTTGATAACTATTGTCCGATTGAAACGGCCCGTTCCGTCCTGGCCATTGCTCATCCATGGCAAATCATAAATTTCCGTTTCTCCAAGATCATACCGAATCACAATCCGGTTGCCCTTTAAATACAATCCTTTGTAACGAGCATGCGCTTGTGGCATCGGGCCGTGCTTCACTTTGCGGGGGTCGGCGAAGGAGCCTTTGGCGTTAGCCACGCCAGGGGTGGGTGGGTTGGCGAAGACCATTTGGCCATCGGGCTTCAGCGCGCGGATGAGGCCGTAGCGGGCGGGGTCGGTCTTGAGAAAGCCGCCGGTCCAGCCGGCACGCCACGTGCACAGATCGGTGTCGAAGACCATCGTGCCCTCGCCCTTCTCGCCCACACGAATGGCGATGCCTTTGTGCGTGCTCCCCTTCGGCGTGGCAATGTGGCCGCTGACGAAAGGCCCGAATTTCACCTTCGCATACCGCGCATCCACCCAGTCCGCCTCCTTCTGCTGCGGAATATCCTTCGGCGCGGCGACGAGGGTGGCGGCTGAAATGAGCGCGGTGAGAATCAGAGATTTTTTCATTTTAATTTTATCCAATGGTGGGGATTTGGGGTTCATGCCGGGGAGCAAGCTGGCCGGCTTTTATCACGCCGCCTTGGAGGATAGCGATGAAGTTTTTGCGGTCTTCCAGAATTGAAATGTCATCCAGCACGTCGCCGTCGAGGATGAGGATGTCGGCAAGTTTGCCGGGCTCGAGGGTACCGAGTTCGTCGCCGCGGCCCATGATTTCGGCGCCGGTTTTGGTGGCACAGGTGAGGGCCTCCATGGGGGTGAAGCCAACGTCCTCGACGAAGAAGGTCAGCTCGTGGGCGTAGGTGCCGTGGGGGGTCCAGGCAAATCCATAGTCGCCGCCGAGGCCGAGGCGGCCGCCGGCGCGGAGGATTTTCAGCGCGCTGGCCTTGCCGGCGTCGAGGGTTTCCTGATGGCCGTCGATGACGGCTTGGGGCAGGCCGAACTCGGGGCCGCGCTCGACGCTGGCTTTTTCAAAGTAAAGGCCGGGCACGCAGGGGACGTCGCGCTCGAGCAGGAGGTCCAGGCCCTCGTCGTCGATGAACGAGCCGTGTTCGATGGTGTCGTAGCCGGCGCGCAGGGCGTTCTTGATGCCCTCGGTGGCGCGGCAATGGCCGGTGACTTTCATGCCGTGATTGTGGGCGGTCTCGACGACGGCGTGCATTTCATCGAAGGTCATGCAGAGGGTATGGTGGTCGTTGGTGTCGGGCGCGGCGGCGTCGCCGGTGGGGTAGGTTTTGACCCACTCGACGCCGTCCTTGACCAACTCACGAACGGCGGAGCGTGCGTCATCGACGCCGTTGATAATGAAGACGAGGCCCTCCATGCCGATTTTGCGGAAGCCGGGATTCCAGTCCATGAGGCCGCCGGCGGAACAAATTTCCCGGCCGCTGGTGGCGAGGCGCGGGCCGGGGATGAGGTCGCTTTCGATGGCTTCGCGGAGCCAGTAGTCGCAGTTGAAAAGACAACCGCCGGAGCGCGCGCTGGTGTAGCCGCACTCGAGGGCGAGCTGGCAGTTTACGGCGGCGAGCAGGCTGACGTATTCAACCGGATACTTGATGTCGAGATCGGTCAACTCGGCGACGTTAAAATAAGTGGCGTGGAAATGGGCCTCGATGAGCCCGGGTATGATGGTGCCGCCACGGGAGTCGAGGGTATCGGCGTTGTTCTCGGGACAGTCGGCGGCGGGGCCGGCGAAGACGATTTTGCCGTCGGTGATGAGCACGGCGGCGTTGGGGATGACGGGGCCGCCGGTTCCGTCTACAAGTTGGCCGTGGGTGATGAGGGTGCTGTCGGTGGCGGTTTTCATCGAGGGGACGGAAGTATTGGCGGCGGGCGAGATGCTGTCAATGCGCGGCGCGATTGCGGATAAGTCATGTTTAGCAGGTTGGGGCAAGTTTGCTCTATTGGCAGTGCTGATGAGGATGCAGCTTCTTTTTATTGCCATGACCGGGGCCGCGAAGAGAACGCCGGGACTGAGGCAAAGCATCCTCTGACGCGTGAGTTTCATAGGCGAAAATTTAATGGCCAAAACCATGGCTGTCAGTCGTACTGCCTACATCTTGTCGGCGAAATGCAGTGCGCTCTATAGCCCGGCTCGGTGAGGCGGGACCCGAGCCACCGGCCCGGACAACATTGGATACTGGGGATAAGTTGGGGTTGGCTTGAGGGCAAGGGTTTGCTCCACTAGACGTGCTGATGAGGAGGCAACTGATTTACCTAGCGTTTGTGGGGATGATATTCTTCGCGGGCGAATTAATGGCTCAAAATGGCTTGAGTCCATTGAAAATAAAAATCGTACTCGTGGGGCCCGACGCGGATATTAAATTCGATGCAGCTTCCAGCACCACCATCGGCTCGGGCCGGATTCGGGTGAAGTATCATCAGGGCCAACCGGATGCCGCTGAGATCACCACCGACAACGGCACGTTCAACCACCTCACCGAACAAATGACTGCCACGGGTAATGTGGTGCTACGGCGCGATGGGAACATTTGGAAGGCGGAGCGGATGGAGTACAATTTCAAAACGCGCAACATTAAGTCCGCCCAATTTCGCACGGGCAATCTTGAGTTTTTTATGCACGGCGAAAACCTGACCGGCAACACCACCAACAAAGTTTACACCGCCAAGAACGCCACCTTCACCACGGACGACGTGGCAAAGCCGTCGATGGTGATCAAGGCCAAGGAAGTGGAAATCGTGCCCGGCGAGCACATCATTTTTCGGAACGCCTCGCTGCATTTCGGCAAACTTCCGGTGATGTACATGCCTTATTATAAGCGTAGTTTAAAGCGACACCCATGGAACATCCACTTGGAGCCGGGCATCAAAAGCGAGTGGGGCAGTTACATGCTCAGCGCGGTGCGGTGGCCGGGCAGTGAAAAATTTGGCGGCGAATTCCATTTTGACTACCGCTCGCAACGCGGCTTCGCAATGGGGCCAGACTTTCAATACAACCTCGGCAAAGGCGGCGAAGGCCGGCTCTCCCTTTACCGCGCGTGGGATGATGATCCGCTCACCGATTCGCTCAACCGAGCCATCGATCGTGAACGCGATCTGGCCACATGGCAGCATCGGCTAAGTACCACCAATGGCTTCACCGCCACAGCCAATTTTAATTTGGAGTCGGATGAATATATGCGGCGCGATTTTTTTGAAGGATTATATCGGGACAACGTGCAGCCCAACTCATTCCTCGAGCTGGACCAAAAATGGTCGAATTACGAGCTGAACCTGCTGATGCAGCCGAGGATGAATGATTTTTATGAAACCGTCCAACGCCTACCCGATTTGCGACTGAGCGGCACGCGTCATCAACTGGGCGACACGTCGCTCTTTTACGACACCGAAAGTTCGCTGGCCTACCTCAACCGCCGCTACGCTAATAGTAGCTCCGACGACTATGGCATGATGCGGATGGACACGCTGCATCAGGTTTACCTGCCCAAAACTTACCACGACTGGCTGAACGTCACCCCGCGAGTTGGCGGGCGCTTCACCCATTACGGCGCCACCGAGGGACGCAGCAAAAGCACTCCCAGCAGTGAACGTTATGTGTTCAACACCGGCGTTGAACTATCTACTAAATTCTCCAAGCTCATGCCCGACGTCCAAAGCAAACTGCTCGATGTCAACGGACTGCGGCACATCGTGAAGCCTTCAATCAACTACGTGTTCATCCCGCGCCCCAACCGCACTCCGGGGGAATTGGATAAATTGGACAGCGAATTAACTTCCCCCAATCTGCTGCCCTTTGAGATGCCCAATTACAATGCGATCGACAATATCGACAGCCAAAATGCCGTACGGCTTGGGCTGCGTAACATTTGGCAAACCCGCCGTTCCCCGCGCCTCGACGAACAACAGGCGCGTGCCATCGATGAGTTGATTGATTGGAATCTATACACCGATTGGCGGCTTGACCCCAATTCCAGCCAAAATACCTTTGCCGATGCGTTCTCCGACCTGCGTTTCCGTCCGCGCAACTGGGTCGAGCTGCAATCCAATTTCCGATACGATCTCGATAATTCAATGTGGCGCCTGATGAATAATAGCGTAAACTTCACCCCCGACGATAACTGGCGCTTCGACCTTGGCCACTATTATTACCTCGCGCAGCCCAGCACCTCCTCGACCGACCGCACCAGCGTGATGTACTCCGGCGCGGCCTACCTCCTCAATGAAAACTGGTCCGCCTCCACGCGCCAATATTACGACGCCGTCAAAGGCCAACTCTCGCAGCACAGCTACACCCTCCACCGCGATATGCGCAGCTGGACATTTTTTGTGGACCTGCGATTTGTAACCGACACCGGCCGGCGCAATGATGAGTTTCAGATTTCGCTCAACTACTCGCTCAAAGCATTCCCGCGCGCATCTTCGGATTAGCTCAGCGATCCTCCGCAAAAAACTCACCCACCAAGAGCCGGTGATCCGAGGCCAAACCCCAATCGGCCATCGCGTACACAAACGTGCCCTCGCGGCGCAGTTCGCGATTCATGCCGGCGCTGGCGATGAGATAATCAAACCGGCTGTAGCTGTCCTCTTTCCAGTAAAACGAAGTCCACGCCACGCGCCGCGGGATAAACTTGGCGTTCTGCGGATGCAGCGCGCGATCGCCATTGCGTTCATAAGGTCGCAGGTCCACCAACTTCGGCGCTTTGCTGCCCAGCAATGTACGAATCGGCGGTTGATCCTGAGTATCGTTGAGATCACCCACCACCATCAAGTTGGCATTGGGATCGCCCTTGAGCCGTTCCTCGATGATGCGGCGCAATTCACGCGCTTCACTTAGCCGCAGCTCCGCCTGACTCGCCTTCGGCACGGGGCGTTTAGATTTTAAATGGGCATTCAGTAGCGTAAACTTGTAAGTGCCGTTCACGCGAATCGTCACTTCGCCAAACCCGCGCGACACTTCAAACCGCTGGCGATCGAGCAAATATGGCACCTTCGAATGCGTCTTGCGCGTCTCGATTGGAAACCGGCTGAGCACCACCAAATGAATCGCCCGATCTGGCCCCTGCACCCATTCGATGTGTGGATAGCTCAAACCCTTGGCCTTCAAGCCCGCCAATAATTCATCCAACGCCGCGCGGCGGCCAATTTCCTGCAGCGCCAACACGTCAGGTTGGATTTTCAAAATAGCCTCTCGCACTTTGGCCCGTGAGACCGCTGACTTTGCCTTGCGCGTGCCAAAGGGACGCAGAAAATAATTCTCCACGTTGTAGCTTGCAACGGTGAATGTGTCCGCCGCCGACAGCGCACTCGCCGTGACGACTAAGAAAAGGATGAATCTCATCCGCGCAGTATAGCTTGCGGGCGACGATGGGAAAGTCATTTGCCCTCCGCCAAATCTGTGTTAAGTTCTCCACCCGCAATGGACACTGAAAAAACCCGCCCTCTGACCGACATCCAAAAGCAACGCGACCACCGCGAGCTGCGCATCGACAAGGTGGGCGTCCGCGACCTGCGCTTCCCCATCCGCATCCGCGACAAAGCCCACGCCCATCAGGACACCATCGCCACTGTCGGAATGTTTGTTGATTTGCCGCATCATTTCAAAGGCACGCACATGAGCCGCTTTATCGAAGTGCTCAACGCCCACGGCAACGTGGTGCACGTGGAAAATATCCCCGACATCCTCCGCGCCATGCAGCAGCGGCTCGATTCGCAGACGGCGCAGCTCGAAATGGATTTCCCGTTCTTCCTTGAAAAAGCCGCGCCCGTCACCGGCCTAACCGGTCTCATGGATTATCAAGCCCGCTTCGATGCCACCGCCAATGGCGATGAAATCGATTTCGTGCTCGAGGTCCGCACCAATGTCACCACCCTTTGCCCGTGCTCCAAAGCCATCAGCGCCGAGGGCGCGCACAATCAACGCGGCCAAGTCACCGTCCAATTACGTTCGGAGGAAACGGTTTGGATTGAGGACGTCATCGCGCTTGTTGAACAATCCGCCAGTTGCGAACTCTATTCGCTGCTTAAACGGCCCGACGAAAAATACGTCACCGAGCAAGCCTACGCCAATCCTGTGTTCGTGGAAGACCTTGTCCGCAACGTGGCCACCCACCTCAATGCACTTCCACACGTCACGTGGTACAAGGCCGAAGCCGAGAATTTCGAGAGCATCCACAACCACAACGCCTACGCTTGCATCGAAAAAGGCTGATTTTTCAGGCTTTTTTGCTAATCAGAAAAAAGAACACTTTTTGGTGGAAATCTGGGCCGTGTTTGGTATCTTCCCCAACCCCTTTTGGGAAAATTCCGTAAAAATAGACACCGAAAGATGAGCGCAAAGAAAAAGCCATCCAAGAAAACGGCCACTAAAGCCGTAAAAAAGGCCGCGCCAAAGTCTGCCGCCAAGAAAACGGCCACTAAAGTGGCGCCCAAAAAGGCCGCGAATAGAAAGGGCCACAAAGCCCCGGTCGCCAATGCCGCCGCAATCCTTGGCTTCAAACCTGCGCCCAAGCAATCCTCCTCCACTTACCGCCCAATGGACGGCGTTAAAATTAAAACCGAGTGGAAAAAATATTATGATGTCCTGATGGATCTCCGCGATCATCTGCTGCACCAAATGGGCGACATCAAAAAAGAATCCGCCGAGGAAATGTCCGGTTACTCCATGCACATGGCCGACTCCGGCACGGATAATTTTGACCGCGACTCAGCGTTGAGTCTCCTCTCTTATGATCAGGATGCCGTCTACGAAATCGAAGAAGCCCTCAAGCGCATCGAACGCAAAACTTTCGGCACCTGCGAAATCTCCGGCAAAGTCATTCCCAAGGGTCGTCTCAACGCTATCCCGTGGGCCCGCTACACTGTCGACTCTCAGGCGCAACTGGAAAAAAAAGGCGCCGTGCGCCAACGCAAACTTGGCAGTCTCGGCACCATCGACGGCGCCGGCACCAACTCCATCACTGTCCCCGACGAAGTGGGTTCCCAACCCGAGCCCGCAAAATCTACCAAAGCGGCGAAATCAAAAAAATAAATTATGGCACGCGAAATCATCACCCTCGAATGCACCGAGGCCAAGGCTGAAGGCAAGCCGGTCTCCCGCTACATGTCCACCCGCAACAAAAAAATCCAAACCGAGCGAGTGGAAAAAAAGAAATACAACCCCCATCTGCGGCGTCACACTGTGCACCGCGAAATTAAATAATTTTATGCCACGTAAAAACAACAAATCCGACAAGCGCGGCGACAGCAACGAACGTCGCACGCCCCGCCCTAAACCCGAGGTGGATCTCAACCTCGTCGACCTCGATCCCAAAAACGTCGAGTTGCTTCGCAAATACGTCACTGACCAGGGCCGCATTCTGCCACGCAAATACACCGGCCTGCCCGCGCCCTATCAACGCCGCCTCACCCGTTCCATCAAGCGCGCGCGGCAAATGTTGTTGATGAAATAATTTCATCGGCCCTGTGCCAATGGGCCTTTTTTTATGCCCCCTTATTGCAAATCATTTGCAAGTAGACGATTATGATTTATGCCCTTCTCATTCTCTCCGTGCTCGCCGGAATGGTCGCCGTACTCAAGCTCAAGCTCGGCGAGCCTCGCCGTGTAAAACTCGTCACCGCCTTCACCGGCGCATATTTGATGGCCCTCACTTGTTTGCATTTATTGCCCGAAGTGTTCTCAGGGAAAACCGGCAATGCCGCCCTTTCTTTGGGCGCGTTTATTCTGGTCGGATTTTTTCTACAAGTGGTGCTCGATAATTTTTCCGGCGGCATTGAGCACGGCCATTCGCACCATCATCACGGCAGCGCCCCCATCGCTGTGATGGCCGGCTTGTGTTTGCACGCGTTCCTCGAAGCGATGCCGCTCGGCCACGCCCACGGCTCCCAACTGCTCGCCGCTATCGCCATTCACAAGTTCCCTGTCAGCATCGTTCTCTTCAGTATGTTGCTCCACAACGGCAAGGCCAAAAGCCGCGCTTATTTTTGCCTCCTCATTTTCGGCGTGATGGCGCCCATCGGCGCGGCCATCGGTTCACTGCCCGCTTTGGCATCGTACGCACCGCAACTGCTCGCGGTGGTGATCGGCATTTTTATGCACGTCGCCACCACGATCCTCTTCGAGAGTAGTGAGGATCATCATTACAATTTGCAAAAAGGCGCCGCCATTGCGCTCGGCGCCGGCATCGCCGCCCTTGGTGTTTTGCTGCCACTCCATTCCCACGCCCACTGATGGCCGCCCACACCCATCCCCGGCAAAACCTCACCGAGCTTACCGCGCGTCTCCGTCAACACGCGCAACGAATCACCGGGCCGCGTCAGTTGATTTTGGAAGTGCTACGCCGCGAGGAGCATCCGCTCACCGCGCGCCAAATCCACGAGCAACTCGATTGCGATCTCGCCACGGTTTATCGTTCGCTGCGTTTGCTCGAAGAGATGGCGATGGTGAAGCGCTTCGATTTTGGCGATGGCACCGCGCGCTTTGAACTGCTCGGCCAAAACGACGATGGGCATCATCATCACCTCGTTTGCCGCGAATGCAGCACCGTGGTGGAAATCGGCGAATGCTTTTCCGGAAACCTCGAGCAACGCATTGCAAACCAGCACGGTTTCGCCAGCGTCTCCCATCGGTTGGAATTTTTCGGCCTGTGTCCGGATTGTCAGGCCGCGTGAATAAACGTCCCCGATTGCCACTCGCCTTGGCGGGTCGTTTTTTTGAGCACCATCCCCTGCCCCTCCACCGCAGCCCGCACTTCGGCAAATTGCGTTTCCAAAATGCCCGCCAGCACCAACACGCCTTCAGGTTTTACGCGCGCGATCAGCTGATGCGCGTTGGCGATCAGCAAATCATAAAATAAATTGGCGCACACCACGTCATATTTCACCCGCGCGCGGTAAGAGAGTTTCGTGACGTCGCCCAATTTGAGTTCGAGGTGAGCCGTCACGCGATTGCGCTTTGCATTGGCGCGCGCCACGCGGACGGCTTCTGAATCAAAATCAATGGCCTTCACCGGCCGATAGCCGAGCTTCACACCAGCGATGGCAAGGATGCCGCTGCCGGTGCCCACATCAAGCAAACTCTGCTTTCTGCTGAGACGTTGGGCGACGAGTTGGCGCAGGCAAAATTTTGTGGTCGCGTGTTGGCCAGTGCCGAAGCTGAGGCCGGGATCGAGCACCACCACGGCCTGCCCGGGCGCGACTGGGTCTTTGCGCCAACTGGGGCGCACCAATAATTTTTCACCAATGCGGATGGGTTGGAAATGGCGCTTCCACGAATCCACCCAATCCTCGCGGCGGAGGCGTTTCACTTCCAGTTTCCAATCACCAATCGTCAGGCCGCATTCTGCGATCCACTCCATTCCTTCGGCTACGGCTTGGCGTTGGGCGGGGGTGACGGATTTTTTCTCATCCAAATAAACTGACACCACCGGCACGCGCAGTTCGGGATGGGTGAACACCGAGGGCGCGATGCCGAACACCGCGTGCAACAATTCCCCCACCGCGGCCTCGGCTTCGAGCGTGGTGGCGAGTGTGACCTGCCGGAAGGCGGTTTTCATCAAGCGGTAATTTCAGGCTGCATCGATGGCGGCTTTTTGGAGTTGCACCAATTCATCCACGCCCTTTTTTCCGTGGGCGAGCAATGCGGTCAATTGGTCGGCGCTGAAGGTGGCTTCTTCGCCACTGCCCTGCACTTCGATGTATTCGCCGGCGCCAGTCATCACGAGGTTCATATCCACCTCGGCGGCGGCGTCTTCCACATAGCACAGGTCGAGCATGGGTTGACCTTCCACCACGCCCACGCTCACGGCAGCGACTGGATGGGGGATGGGGTATTCCAAAATGACGCCTTCGTTCACGAGTTTGTTGATGGCCAAACTGAGCGCCACAAAGCTGCCGGTGATGGCGGCGGTGCGTGTGCCGCCGTCGGCTTGGAGCACGTCGCAATCAATCCAAATGGTGCGCGATCCAAGTTTTTTGAGATCGATGGCGGCGCGCAATGAACGACCGATGAGGCGTTGGATTTCCGTGGAGCGGCCGTCGAGTTTGCCTTTGTTAATGTCGCGGCGTTTGCGGCCCAGCGTGGAGTAGGGCAGCATCGAGTATTCGGCGGTGATCCAGCCGCCTTCCACGCCTTGCGACTGCATCCAGCGCGGGACGCTTTCCTCAATGCTCACGCCGCAAATTACGCGGGTGTCGCCCCACTCAATGAGCGTGGAGCCCGTGGCGTGCGGGGCAATGTGGTTTTGAAATCGAATGGACCGCAGCTCATCGTGCGCGCGGCCGTCGTGGCGGGTGTAAGTTTCACTCATGGGCGCGGAATATAGTGACGCGACGGCGCGGGGGCAATGCGAACCTTTTTCTCGTCAGTGCGCCGTGGGTTTTCTAGGGTGCGCCCGTGACGCCCCGCGTGCCATGGACTCCCGCCGACGTGCTGCAAATTTTGCTGACATGGATTCTCGTGGTATTGCTCGGACAATTGGCCTTTGCCGTGCTAATGCCGCACGGGCCGATCGGGCCAGAGCAGATTGAAATCGACGGCAACAAAACCACGCTCACCTTTTTTGAAGGCGGCACCTACGAGGCAGCGGGCGGCAAAGGCAAATTCCGGTGGGAACAAGCCCGCAACCAACTCATCCTCGAGCCGAATGCAGGCGACCCCATCACCGTGAAGTTCCACGGCACACTGCGCGACCGCATCGGAATTCTGCTGACCAACCTCGTGTGCCTCCAATGCAGTATGGTGGCGCTGGTGTTTCTGTTGCTACGTAAAACCAAAAGCCACTGGCGCGCCGCCTTTGGGCCAATTGGGCGACCAGCGTTTCAACTGTGGCTGGGCCCAGCGTTGTTTGGCATGGGGTTTGTTTTGCCAGCGTTTGGGCTGCATTATATTTCGCAAACCGTGCTGGCGCAATTAGGCCACGAGCCGGTGGTGCAGGAAGCCGTGCAAATGGTGATGGCCACCGAGCATCCTGTGGAAGTGGGGCTGCAAGTGGTCAGCGTGGTCATCATGGCGCCCATCGCAGAAGAACTGCTCTTCCGCGGAATTTTATACAATACCATCAAACACACCGGCTATCCGATCGCAGGGATGATCATCAGCGCCGCACTGTTTGCGCTTGTACATGGTTCCCTTGCACTAATGCTGCCCTTATTTGTGATGGGTTTTGCACTCGCGTGGGTATACGAAAAATCCGGCTCCATCATCGCGCCAATGATGATGCATGCCACCTTCAATGCCATCAATTTTTCTCTCCTCAAATTGGCCCCCATCTTCACGGAGAAAGCCGGATGACTGAAATCGAGCTCATCACAAAACTCACAGCCGACTTGCCCACCGATGAGTCCGTGCTCACTGGCACGGGTGATGATTGCGCGGTGCTTAATCTGGGCGGCCAAACTTTGCTTTTCAAAACCGATGCCATCGTCGAGGACATCCATTTTGAACGCGACACGCCTCCTGAACAAATCGGCCGCAAAGCCCTCGCTCGCGCCCTCTCGGACATCGCCGCCATGGCCGGCACTCCCACTCATGCGTTGGTAACACTCGGCCGCTGCGAAAACCACGACCCCGAGCACTTGGTGAAAATTTATGATGGCCTCAAATCACTCGCCGCCGAACACGCCGTGAATATCGTCGGCGGCGAAGTCACCACGCTGCCCAAACTCACGCTCTCCGTTTCCCTGCTCGGCACCGTGGCAAAACCGGCGCTGCGTTCCGGCAGCCAAACCGGTGATGCCATTTTTGTGAGCGGCGAACTCGGCGGCTCATTGGCCGAACATCACCTCTCCTTCGAACCGCGCTTGGCCGAAGCACGGTGGCTCGCGAAAGCCTTTGACATCCACGCCATGATCGATCTCAGCGATGGACTCGCCACCGACTTGAAGCATTTGCTAAGTGAAAATATCGGGGCGGAACTGCGTTCCCCCGCCCTCCCCATCAGTCGCGCCGCCAAGCTCGCCGCCAAAGAAAATCCATCCGGCAAAACCGCGCTCCTCGCCGCGCTCACTGATGGCGAAGATTACGAACTCCTTTTCACTGTTTCCCCCAAAGACGCCGTCGCCGTGCTCGATGGTTGGAAGACGCGGTTCCCCGACCTCCCACTCCATTGCATCGGCAAGATCACCAACACACGCGGCATCACTCTGCGCGATGAAAAAAGCGCGCGCACCCTCACACTCCATGGCTACGATCATCTCCAACAGTCCTGAAGAAACCCTCGCCCTCGGCGAATCGTGGGCGGAGGAGGCCCAACCCGGCTGGGTCATCGGCCTTGAAGGAGACCTAGGCGCGGGCAAAACCCAACTCGTCAAAGGCATCGCCCGCGGTCTCGGCATCACCGAGCCCGTCACTTCACCCACGTTCACGCTCGTGTCCGAGTACGAATGCGGTAAAAGCCAACTGCCGCTGCATCATCTCGATTTTTATCGACTGGAAAACGACGAGCAAATTCTGACCGCCGGATTGGAACCCTATTTTTCGCCCGAAGGCATCACCGTCATCGAGTGGGTCAACCGCTGGACCGGCCCACTCCCGACGTATTACCGCCACGTCACGATCACCCAAACCGGCGAAACCGAACGCCGCATCGAATATGGAGCATAATGATACTAGCGCTTGAATTCAGCAGCAACCGCCGCAGCGTCGCCATCGCCGATGGCAAAGACGTGCTCGCGCGCGTGGAAACCAACGACGTAAAAAAACCGCCGCTGACGCTCATCGACGAAGCGTTAAAAAAAGCTAACCTTGACCGCACCGCCATCGAGACTATCGCCCTCGGCATCGGCCCCGGCAGCTACACCGGCATCCGTTCCGCCATCGCCACCGCCCAAGGCTGGCAACTCGCCCGCAATATCAACCTTCTCCCCATCCCCAGCGCCGAAATCCTCGCTGCCAACGCGGCCGCCAACGGCCAACGCGGAGAAATTCATTTCATAATCGACGCCCAACGCCACGAGTATTACCACACCACTTGGAAGCTCACCGAAGACAACCAATCCCAAACCACCCCACTCCACATCATCACCTTCACCGTCGCTGCCGAACTGAAAGCCTTTGGTCCCGATGCTGCTGGATTCCCCTCCTGCGAACCCCTGTTCCCGGACGCCGCCATCCTTGCCCAACTCGCTGCGGGCCGCACTGATTTCCAACCTGGCGAAACCATCGAACCCATCTACCTCCGCCCCATCGAGTTCACCAAAGCCCCACCCCTGCGCCAGCTGGATTGAGCACAGATGTTCACGGTACTCAGGATAAAACCCCATCCTGAACACCTGTGTTCATATCCCAAAAAACCTGTGAACGACCTTCGCTTGAAATCCGTCCGCCAAGGCCCCAAAGCTAGCGCGTGAGTTTTGGGCATCGATGTTGGGCGGAGATTGATTTGAACGCGTTGCGGGGCAACCTTGCGTGGCTGAGGCATCGCGTTGGCGCGGCCGGCAGCATAATGACTGTGGTGAAGGCCGACGCGTACGGGCACGGGCTGCGCCAAATCGCCGCGTTGTTGATGCAAGCGGGCACGGACATTTTTGGCGTGGCGAATCTTAATGAGGCCCGCGACATTCGCGCTGTGGGTCGCGGTTGGCCCATCGTGATGCTCGGCGCGTGTTTGCCCGATGAGATAGAGCGCGCGGTGAAGGATAACGTAATGCCCACGCTGTCGACCGTGGATGAGGCCCGCCGCTTTTCGCGCATTGCAAAAAAACTCAAGCGCACCGTCAACGCGCACGTAAAAATCGACACTGGCATGGGTCGGCTTGGCGTATCGCCCGAGCACGCCACCGAGTTGCTTAATGCCATCGCACGATTGCCCAACCTCAACGCCGTTGGCCTCTACTCCCATTTTGCCTCCGCCGAAAGTGACGCTGCGTTTTCGCGACGTCAACGCAGTCAGTTTAATCGATTGGCGAAAGAACTCACGGCCGCCGGGCACACCTTCACTCACGTCCATATGAATAACAGCGCTGGGCTGCTGCACGAGCCGGATTCCATTTACAATCTCGCGCGTACGGGCTTGCTCGTTTACGGCGTGCTCCCGCATGGCAGACGGCGCGTAACGACAGCTATGAAACGCAACCTCCACCCCGCGCTCTCATGGAAATGCCGTGTGAGTCTCGTGAAAGACATCGCCACCGGCACGCCGCTCAGCTATGGCCGCAGCTTCATTGCGCCGCGCCGGATGCGCGTGGCCACGCTCACGGCGGGTTACGGCGACGGCTATTTATGTAGCGCGGCGGGCAACGCAAAAGTTTTGGTGAGCGGTAAACTTTGCCCCGTGCTCGGCCGTGTGACGATGGACCAAATGCTGGTTGATGTTTCAAAAATAAAATCCGCCAAGCCCGGCGACGAAACCGTGCTCATCGGTCGCCAAGGCAAACAGGAAATCACCGCGCACCACCTCGCCGACTGGGCAAGCACACTCCCGCTCGAAGTGCTCACCGCCATCGCGTACCGCGTGCCGCGCGTATACCGCGGCGGGCAGGCGGCTTGACCTTGCACTGCCAATCGCCTCTACTGCCGCCGTGGGAGGCACACGGCAACCAGCCAAACAACCAATGAGC
Source organism: Verrucomicrobiota bacterium (assembly GCA_028872645.1). Lineage (GTDB taxonomy): Bacteria > Verrucomicrobiota > Verrucomicrobiia > Limisphaerales > UBA1100 > JACNJL01. The sequence continues at coordinate 6,853 of JAPKDK010000009.1, read as the reverse complement.
GTCACGCGCTTCGTCGGGCTCATCCTCAAAGGCGCGGCGATGGGCGCTGCCAACGTCATCCCCGGCGTCTCCGGCGGCACCATCGCGCTCATCACCGGCATTTATGCCGACCTCATCAACACGCTGAAATCCGTCGGTTGGAAAGCCGTAAAACTTTTTGCCGCCGGCGACTTCCGAAAATGGTTCGACCATCTCAACGGCTCTTTCGCCTGCGCCGTGGGCCTCGGCGTGGTGGCCAGTGTGTTTACCTTTGCAAACGTGCTGGAACAATTGCTCGCCAATCACGAAACGCTGATGATGGCTTTTTTCTTTGGGCTCATTCTTGCATCGATTGTTCTTGTAGGTCGACAAGTGCCCAAGTGGAACCCGCTCACGATCCTCGCGCTACTCGTGGGCATCGCGGGCGCGGCGGCAATTCTGCTGGTGAAACCGCTCGTGCAAAATCCCGCACCGGCCTATCTCTTTCTATGCGGCGTGGTGGCGATGTGCAGTATGATTTTGCCAGGCATCTCCGGCTCCTTCATTCTTATTCTTATGGGAAACTACGCGCTCATTCTCAAGGCCACCAGCAACGTGCGTGACTTCGACAGTTCGCTGCCCATCCTGCTGCCCTTCGCCGCCGGTTGCGCGGTGGGGTTGCTTGGCTTCGCGCGGGTGCTTTCATACATCCTCGAAAAATTCAAAGCCGGCACGCTCGCCGTGCTCACCGGTTTTGTGATTGGCTCGCTCGGTGTCATTTGGCCCTGGAAATTTACATTGGAAAAAATGGTCGGCAAAAAAACCGTCGTGACCGGTTACACTTGGCAATTGCCCGCGGTCGACAAGCCCTTTCTCCTCGCCGTGCTGCTCATGCTCGCCGGCGCCGGCCTCGTGCTGTTGCTTGACAAAATTGCGGGGGATAAAAAACAATCCTGAATATCCTACCCATCATTGTTAAAATAACCTGACCACCCTGTGAACTCTCCATCCTTGCTCCGCCCCCGCTTCGCGGTGTACCAACGCTCATGCCGATGAGCTTGATTGGCCTTACAGCTTTCATCACCCTCGCATGGGCGATTTCGATGCGGCGCGATAAATTCCCGTGGCGCACTGTGATTGCCGGAATGGGACTGCAAGTCACCATCGCCGCCATCCTCATTCCTAAAACAGTCTTTGGTGATTGGGTCTATACAATCGCCGACCAAACCGCGCAGAATATTCTCGCCTTTGCCCGCGAAGGCACCCACCTCGTTTTTGGCGCACTCTCCGAAAACAAAGCGATGCAGGAAACCTTCGCCCAACCCGACGCCCTCGTGCTCGGCGTTACCATTTGTGGCACCATCATTCTTGTCGCCGTCATTTCCAGCCTGCTTTATCACCTCCGCATTTTGCAAAAAATCGTGCAAGGCATGGCGTGGGTGATGCAGCGCATCATGCGCACCAGCGGCAGCGAAAGCCTCTGCAGCGCCGCCAACGTCTTTATGGGCCAAACCGAAGCACCGCTAGTCATCAAGCCCTACTTAACCGGCATGACCCGCAGCGAAATTATGACGATGATGATCGGCGGGATGGCCACCATCGCCGGCGGCGTGTTCGCCATCTACGCCGGGATGGGCATCGAGGCCGGCCACTTGCTCACGGCCTCCTTTATGGCCGCGCCCACCGCGCTGTATGTTTCAAAAATTCTCCTGCCCGAAACTGAAAAAAGCGAAACCGCCGATGGCGCCAAGAGCGATATGAAGCCCGAAACCACCAACGCCCTCGACGCCATGTGCCAAGGTGCCAGCGATGGAATGAAGCTCACCCTCAACGTGCTCGCCATGCTCATCGGCTTCACCGCCGCCATCGCGCTCTTCAATTACCTCATCACGCAACCCCAACAATGGGCGGGCGTCGCCAATCCTGTCACCATTGATATGCTGCTCGGCTGGCTCAACGCCCCCTTCGCGTTCCTCATGGGCGTGCCGTGGGCCGACTGCGTCGAAGTCGGCCAAGCCTTCGGCAAACGAATCGTGTTCACAGAATTCATTGGCTACCTCGACCTCACCGCACTCAAGGGCACCCTTGACCCGCGCAGCTTTGCCATTGGCACCTTTGCCATCTGCGGCTTTGCCAACTTCGCTAGCATCGCCATCCAAATCGGCGGCATCGGCTCGCTCGCCCCCGAGCGCCGTAAAGACCTCGCCACTTTTGGCCTCCGCGCCATGGCCGGTGGCATCCTCGTCAGTTATATAAACGCCTGCATCGCGGGGTTGTTTATTTGAGCCTCTGTGCTCTCCGTGCCTCTGTGGTTATAAATTTTCACCACAGTTGCACAGAGATTGGCAAAAACAATTCTGGGTGTTGCCCGTTTTTTCTTCTTTCCATCGGCTGGCAATCCTCTAGTTTTTTGCAAATGAATTCCAATCGTATCCCTAAGAGATCCATTACCTCCTCACGCCGCGCTTTTCTGAAAACCAGCGGCGCTCTTGGCGCGGCCGCGGTGCTGCCTTCGTTCTCAATGCGCGCGGCGGCGAACAAGAATAGCAACTTGCGCATCCTGCACATTGGCGTGGGGGGCATCGGCGGAATGCAACGCGGCAACCTCAAGAGGCATCCCAAGGTGGAGTTTGCTTTCTTATGTGACGTGGATTCGAACAGCCTCAACCAAGTGGGCAAGGAGCTGCCGAAGGCGGCTAAGTTCAAAGATTACCGCGAGGTGTTCGAGAAGCACCTCGACGAGTTTGACGCGGTCATTGTCGATACGCCCGACCTCCATCACGCGCCGATGATGACCCGCGCGCTCGCCGCCGGCAAACACGTCTATGGCCAAAAACCGCTCGTCCATCAACTCGACGAGCTGCGCATGATTCGCGAAGCCCTCGCCAAGCGCCCAAACCTCTACACGCAAATGGGCAACCAACGCGCGTGCTTCACCGGCCGTATGCAGGCAGTTGAGATTTTGAAATCCGGCCAGCTCGGCAAACCCGTCGAAGCCCACGTTTGGACCGGCACCGTCTCACGCGGCCACTACTTCGATGCCGCGTGGCGCGCGCTGCCCGCCGCCAAGCCCGTGCCCGCGCATTTGGATTGGGATTTATGGAATGGCCCGCTCCAAAAACCGATGCCGTACAGCGATGACATCGCCCCGCGCCGTTGGCGGTCGTATTGGAAAACCGGCGGCGGCCAACTCGCCGACTGGGGTTGCCACCTCATTGACCTGCTTTACTTCGCCTTCGACATGCCTGCGCCCGAGTCGGTCCAGACCAACACCATCCGCCCCTCCAACGACAGCCACTCCGCTTACAACCAAAGCACCATCACCTATCCCGGTGGCAGCGGCTTTGCGCGCGACAAGTTCGTGATGCATTACAACGACAACGGTCTCAACCCCTCATGGGCCACGCTGGGCCTGCCGCATTTGCGCGAAGGCTCCAACCGCACGCTTGTCGTCTGCACGGAAGGCACTCTGCTGCTTGAGCCCAGTGGCAAAATGAAAATCTTCCGCAAAGGCAAGCAAGTCAACAACGAGCCAATGCCCACAGTCACCCCGCGCAATCATTGGCACGATTGGGTTGACTGCTGCCTTGGCAACGAGAAGCCGCTGTGGACGCCTTTCCAGATTGGCTCCCGCATCACCGAGCCCGCCCTGCTCGCCGTCAAAGCCACCCGTTTCCCCGGCCAAGAACTCCGATGGGACGCCGCCAACTACCGCTTCACCAACAACGAAGCCGCCAACAAAACCATCGTGCGCCGCGACTACCGCAAAGGCTTCGAGCCGGCTTAAAACACAGCCGGGGATTTTGTTAAAAACCCCTCTGTACCTCTGTGGTGAGATTGTCGCTGGTCAATCGCGTGCAAGTCAGAAAAATTTACACGGACACCTCCACCTTACGCACCATCGACACGCCGCCGATGGTCACCACCGACGACCGCTGGTTTCGCATTGTCGACACCAAAACCGGCCCCGATGGCACGGTGTACTTTGCCGATTGGTACGACAGCCGGCTGATCCATCTCGACCCGCGCGACACGTGGCATAAATCCAGCAGCCGCATTTACCGAATGCACGCCAAGGGCAGCAAACCCATAAACCTCGGCAAGCTCACCAGCGGCGAACTCATCAACGTGCTCAAGCACCCTAAGAAAGGCACTGTGAGAAATATAGCCATTCGAATAAAATATTTCACGCCAATGCGCGGTCGCATGTTAAATTTGCCAATTGCACTCATACAAAAAAACCAACGTCCAGCGGGATGGCGGAACTCATTCCCGATCAAAATACTAAAGAAATGACCCGCGATGCTGACCGGGGCGTGTGGACCGTAGAAATCCAGCTCGATTCCAAGGCCTCACGCATTGATCTATTCAGTAACCACCGAAAGGTCATAACTTGCCGAGGAAACACCTACCCGACGTTTATCTCCAGTCCCTACACACGTTTGGAGCTTAGGTAACGGGATCTAGGTTGACCGCTTTTTGGGATCCTCCCTTGTTGTAGTGGGCAACCGATAGGCAGCTCATTGCTTATGCGTTTGCGAATGAATTTAACAGAGCATTACCAACGTCAAAAATCTTGCTGGGCTAATAAGTTTTTTTGGGCAATTCTCAGGGGAGCGGGAGTATTAATATAATGCCATCACTCAATAGACGAAATTTTCTTCGCGGGATTGGGGTTTCCATTGCTCTTCCAGCACTCGAGTCACTGGGAGCCGCCCCGGCTAAATCATCGGCAGCAAAACGCTTTGTTTGTGTTTCGCCCAATTACGGGATGAATCCCGGAGGGTTTTTCCCTGAGCAGACCGGGGCAAACTATGCGCTGCCCACGCTACTTAAGCCCCTGGAAAAACATCGCAGTGATCTAACCGTATTCTCCAACTTGGATCATCCCAAGGTCGGCGGTGGACACGGATGCTCCAATACCCTGCTCAACGGGATGGAGCTCAAGGATACCAAGGACAATCCTCAACGACTATTGTCTCTGGACCAATTTCTTGCCGAGAAGATTGGGCAACAAACGCGCTTCCCCACGTTAAGGATGGGCTCTGGAGGTATTTCCTGGTCGCGAGCGGGCGTGACCCTGCCCAGTACGGGTAACCCTACACAAATTTTTGCCCGGTTGTTTCTAGATGATAATCCGAAGATCAAGGCCCAAACCCGTGAACATCTTCGTGAGGATGCCAGTATCCTGGATGTGGTGCGGGAGGATACCCGGCGCCTTAACCCGCTCCTTTCTAAAACCGACCAGTCCAAGCTGGACGAATACCTTACCGCCATTCGCGAAGTAGAACGTAAATTGCAGCGGAGAGAGAATTGGATTGATGTGCCCAAGCCCAAGGCCAGCGATAAAGTCATCAAGGGGGATGATGAGCTGGTGGTGGATTTGGCTTACCCCTACAACACGTCGGTGATGTATGATCTGATGATTTTAGCTTTGCAGGCCAACCTGACCAATATCATTACCTTTGGTCATCCGGGCGGAAACCGTTTATTCCCCTTCGATGGGATTACCTTGGGGTATCACTCCCTGAGTCATCATGGAAAGCGCCCGGACCTGCTTAGGCAACTAACCATCATTGAACTGTATTATGCACAGCAGTTCTCGCGGTTCTTAGATCGTCTTAAGAATGCCAAGGATGCTGAAGGTCGATCGCTCCTTGAATCTACGGTGGTGATGTTTGGTAGTGGGATGGGCAACGCCAGTTCCCACTCCAGTCGCAACCTGCCCATCATGTTGGCTGGCGGCGGGTTTAAGAGTGGTCAGCATCACCGTTTTGAACGGCATGGCCGGGATGGTCGTCCTTTGTGCGATCTTTATGTTTCGATTCTTCAGCAGCTCGGGGTGGAAACTGACCGCTTTTCCACGAGTACCGGAAACCTTAATCACTTGCTGAGCTGATGAGGTTACGATTCGTCTATGCATTGTGCCTGCTGGCGATCTGCGTGCAGGCAGCCGATCAGCCCGACTTGCTCAGGCCTTTTCTCAAGACCTATTGCACCCAGTGTCACGGTCCGGAAAAACAAAAGGGTGATCGGCGCTTTGACAAGCTTACCGGTGATTTCACCCAGCTCAAAGAGGCAGAAACCTTTCAGGAAATCCTGGATCAGCTCAACCTTGCCGAGATGCCGCCGGAAGGAAAGAAGCAGCCAGCACCGGCCGAAGTGAGGCGGGTGGTGGAACACCTGACAAAATCTTTATCCCAAGCACGCGTGGCGGCCCGTCAAAATACGGGCAAGGTGGTGCTGCGCAGGTTAAACCGGGTGGAGTATCTAAATACGGTCCGGGACCTGTTCATGCTGAAGATGGTCGACTTTGATCCCACCACCACATTCCCGCCGGATGATCCTTTGGATGGTTTTGACAACGTTGGGGAAGGCTTGGTTGCTTCGGATCATCTGCTTCAGAATTATTTGGAAGCGGCTCGTAAAGTAGCCGACAAGGCAATTCGTCCCGGGCCCCGGCCCGAGATGATTCGCTATAGCATAGGAGGAGATGCCAAACCGGACATTAACCGGGTTATTCTTAATGGGGTAGGAATAGACAAGGTGGCGCGAAGAAAGGCGGGGCGTTTATTTATCAAGTTCCGTCAGCCGCTGGGATTGCCCCTGCTCGATAAGAAACGTGGAGTGCCGGCCGAGGGCGAGTATGTCATCCGTTTTTCTGCTCAGGCTATTCGGAGAAAATCCCGCTACAAGGATGAAGATCTGCGTTATAATTCCAAGGAGCCGATGCGACTTTCAATTTCCATTGATTCCCGCGCACTGGGAGCAACCGCCCATCGGATCATCGGTGAATACGAAATTCCCGATGATAAGGTGGTTGAAATTGAACACCGGGTTTGGCTGGAAAAAGGATTCACCTTTCATGTGCATTGGGCCAATGGGCCCAATGGAT
>JAPKDK010000153.1 GCA_028872645.1 Verrucomicrobiota bacterium | reverse complement strand
GTACGCGGCGCTCATCGGCACGATACAATTTTTCATCCAAAACCCTTGTTGCTTGGCGCGGTTGAACACAAAAAGCATCCCCGAATTTTCGCCCATCGTTTTGCGAAACATCATGCCCGTTTTGATTTGCCGTTGCGTCAGTGCCTGTTCCACCTCCATCTCGACTGCGCCCACAAAAAGTTTAATCGTGGCCAGCTTCGGCTGCGCTTCCGTGATGTCGCTCGCATAAGCCACCGCGGGCGCGGGCAAAGGCGCGAGAGACGGTTTACTGCAACCGAAGGTGAGCACGAGGGTTAAAAGGTAAATCCGCACGCGGGAAGATTGAAGGAGACGAGCAGAAATTCCAAGCCTTGGGAATTGATTTGAGGTTCGTTTGTAGCCCCGGTTGGCGGCCCCGGGACGCGCGTTGCAAACGCGCCCTTGCGAAACCACCCAGGCCACAGGCCCGGGCTACATTGTTTATTTTCCTCCTAATTCCACCTTAAACTCAAACCCCTTGTCCCCCGGCATTTTGGCCATTCGGCTGTGCTGGACGAAGGGCAACAGGGCGGCCAAAAACCTTAATCGCGCCCCTAGCCGACTGATTCCCAAGCAACCGTTTGCTAAAACAGGCTACACCCGTTCCACATCCAAATCCCCATTGTACTTGGGGATTTCGCTCTTGTTTTCGAGCCAGCCTTTCATTTCCCCTGCCAACATCACCGGCATTCGGTCGTGATATCCTTCCACCACGGCGTTGGGCTCGGTGGTGAGGATAGTGAAGGTCTCCAACACGGAGGGTGGAGGCTCGAAAGCATCTTCAAACAATTCAGCCTGCTTGGCAGCCGGACGGTGCCAACGCTCCCAGAGGCCGGCAAAACAAAAAATAGGCCGTGATGGAATATGAAAATGATAGGGTTGCCTGCCACCGTCACGATGATTCCATTCGTAGAAACCAGTGGCCGGGATAAGGCAACGGCGGCTTTGCCATGCCTCGCGGAAGGCAGGCTTTTGCGCGGCGGTTTCGCTGCGGGCGTTGATGAGATTGCTGCCGATTTTTTCGTCCTCGGCCCAATGCGGGATGAGGCCCCAACGCATGGGGCGCAATTCAGTGCGGCCATTTTCGCGCAGGATGACCGGGGCCATTTGCGTGGGCGCAATCATCGGGCGCGGGGTGAATTCGTACGTGCAGAGCTCTATCGACAACACGGCGGCCAGTTCCATGGGATCAACAGTTTCAGAATAGCGCCCGCACATAAGGAAATTCTAAATGCTAATTTCCGATTTCTAAACAAAAATAATAATTTAGGGATCAGGATTTGGCCCTTGCCCCGAAAGCAATAGCACGGAAAGCTCCCTCCCATGGATTTGCAACTGCAGGACAAAGTCGTCATCGTCACGGGTGGCGCAAAGGGAATCGGCGCAGCAGCCGTGCGGGCGTTTGCAACGGAAGGGGCGCGGGTGGCCATCGCGGGGCGGAGTCCGGCGGAGGGTGCGGCGTTGGCGCAGGAGGTGGATGGAATTTTCATTGAGGCCGAACTGGCGGAAACATTGGCCTGCGAACACGTCGTGGATGAAACGCTGGCGGCATTCGGGCGCATCGATGTTTTGGTGAACAACGCAGGGGTCAATGACGGCAAAGGATTGGACACCTCGCCGGAGGAATTTATGGCCTCGGTGCATTTGAATTTGTCGCACGTTTACACGCTGGCGCATTTGTGCCGGAAAGAGTTGGCGAAGCACGAGGGGGCCATCGTAAACGTCAGCTCTAAAGTCGCGGTGACCGGTCAGGGTGACACCTCCGGCTACGCGGCGGCGAAGGGGGCCATGAACGCGCTCACCCGCGAATGGGCCGTGACGCTCGCGCCGGACAACGTGCGCGTGAATTGCGTGATCCCCGCCGAATGCATCACACCGCAGTATCAGCGCTGGTTTGATTCACTGGAAAACCCCGCCGCCACACGCGCGGCCATCGAACGATTGGTTCCACTGGGCAACCGAATGACCACTCCGGAAGAACTGGCGGCCATGATCGTGTTCCTCGCCTCCCCGTGCAGCAGCCACACAACGGGACAAATTGTGTTTGTGGATGGCGGCTATTCGCATCTCGACCGCGCAGCAAGTGCTAACCATTCGAAATGGGAATAAGGAAAACGAGGAAATCCAAAAATGGCTCTAGAGGAAGGACTCGCAGTCCATTTCCTAGTTATTTGAAGTGATCCTAGGGAGCTTTTCCAAACACTCAAACCTCTTCTCTATACCCTGCCTCCTCCTGAAGATTTCATTGGAGTGCTTATGCCATCAATTCCTGCAAAGGCCCCTTCAGGTCGAGATCCTTGAGCGTGGCATCCGCTTGACCGAAGGTGTTGGTAGTTTTCATTCCGGCGGCCTGCATCAGGGAAAGGTAAAAACTACTTACCGTACGGTGGCCTTTGGTGCCATACTTGGGGTACTCGAGGTAACGACCCGTCTTCAACTTCTTACCCATACCTCCCAATAGAACGAATGGCCAATCATGACCAGCGCAATGATGATCGCCCGATGAACACGACATGTAGACGATCATTGTATTGTCGAGCATCGAGCCATTTCCTTCCGAGATGCCGGCGAACTTCTCCGCCATTTTGGCGATCTGTTTCAGGTGCAGCTTTTCAATCTCCATGCGCGCCTGATGTCCGGTCCAACCGTTGGACGCTTTGTTTTGCTGTAGATGGCCGAGTGCGTGCACGGAATTCGATAACTTAAGCTCGGTATACTTCACGCCCAAGGTATCCGGGCGCAGGGTGATCACGTTCGTCAGTCCTGCAATTAGAGCGGCGGACGCAACTTCAAAGTGCGATTCGATACGAGCCGATGGAGCCATCAAATCGAAATCTCCCGTGAGTTTCGGTGCGTGTTTTCGAATCTGATCCGTAAGCGCGGCTTTCTTCTCTTCGATTTTTCGCAGTGAATGGAACGATTCCATATAAAGAGCAAATCGTTCTTTGTCATCACCTGAAAGTTGCTTCCCAACGCGCCGAGCATCTTCAGTCAGAAAATCCATGAGACTGCCATTCAGAGCGATTTTCTTTTCCAGTTGCTCGGGAGTTGCGACGGCGGCGCCGAAGAGTTCGAGAAATGCTTTCCGTGGCGAACCTTGATAGGCAACCGGCTTCGCGGCTGCGTAGGCTGAAAGGTTTGGATAACAGTAGGTGTCTTCCGGTTTCCACTCTCCAGACTCCAGCAATCGCCCGTTCATCGCCATCCCATACATCGGGTAAGGGCCCGTGGAAAGATGCTGCCCGAGCAGGCAATCCAACGTCGGTGCAACGGCTACTTTTTCCGAATCGTGAAGCGAAAGGGTCCCGAACCCTTTAGTATGATTCCCCCTGAAGCCCACGCCGGACAAACTCTGAATGATCGTCAGGCGATCCTTGAAACCTTCCAGAACTGACAGTTTTTCGGGCAGCTTGTGTGCTGCCAGTGGGACATCCACCAACGCACCTTCACGGCGCGACCTGTTACCAAGCTTCTCGCCGGTTTTTTCATCCAAAAAATGGTTGGTTAAACCATCAGGAACAAGATTGAACTTGTCGATCCCGGAAGATTTCACCACGAAGACAAATCGTTTTGGAAAGGCGGCCTCGTCTCCAGCCGCGTGAATCCGGATGGATTGAAGGAATGGCGCCATGGCCAGAGAACAGCCACCTAAGGAAAGGTCTCGAAGAAATTGTCGTCTTTTGCAGGTCATAAAAAGGTGTAGTTACCGTCTGTATAAAAAGGAATCTGAACTTAATAATGATACGACGAGCGCTTTAAAACTGCCGCCATTATCTGAATAGGATTTTTCGGCTTCGATCAAGGTTTTTGAATCACTGAGCATCTCGTTTCGCCCCATGAAATAGCGGAACAAATGCCGGATGAACGACTGGCGCGCGCGATCCGAATGCCCTAACCGATGCATCATCTCAACCGCGTCCTTCACTTCACCGTCAACCTTGGGATCACCTGAGAACGCAATCTTTCCAGATGCGTCGACCTTGCGGGTCGTCAGCTTGCCCTCCTTAAGTTTGCGGTCGAATTGGTTGTCGCGCCGCATGTAAACTTCACCACTCTCATCAAAATAGATCTGCTTACGATACCTACCCCAATCATCAAACAACTCGAAAGGCTCGCCGAGCGGATTCACCTTGTGATGACACTTCCAGCAACGTTCGGCCCTCAGGGGTTCCATCCGTTCCCTGAGTGTTTTGTGAGGGTCGATCGGAACGGCCGCGTCGACGTCTGGCGGTACGTCGCCAAGCACGCCGGCCAGCAACCGCTTATACACCCAGATCCCCCGATGAATTGGATCGTTACCCTCATTCAGCGAATACGCCGCCAACCAAGCTGGATGCGTCAACAAACCGGCCCGTTGCTCCTTGGGCATCTCCAACGGTTGCTCCAGCGGCCAGTTCCACTTCTGTTCCCCGTGCCGACCGTTACTCGGTAAATTGTAGGGCTCGATATAAAGCAAATCCGCAATGCCACGCCCCTTTCCCGAAAAGGGAAAATTGGGATGACGATACATTCCCTTGTCCAGCGCCGCCTTATACACCGCGACCGTTTTCTCCGCATCCCGTCGGGCAGCGACCAACGCTTTCTCGGCTTTTTCCGGCATATCCTCAAAATTGAAATCCCGCCTGATCTGCCCTCGACGTTTCTCAACCTGCCCTTCGACAAAACCCGGATCCGTGATCTCAGCTATTTGCTTCTCGTAATGCTCGCGGGCATACTCGTTGTCGCCTGGATGCCCGATAAAATACTTATTTGTGGTTAACAACTCGGCGATGACGTTCTTGTCGTTCTTCAACACATGTTCAATCAGCATGCGAGCGTCGTGAATGAGCATAGCCGTGTTCCACTGGTTAATCTTTTCCGCGTGCCTCCGGTCGTTGTCTTTAAAAACTCCTCCAGCTCGATGAAAGCCAAAGAACTCGTCAAAAAATCGCATAATCCGGGGCAGATCCTTCCGGTTCCAGTTCCCCGTCGTGAGTTGCTCGTCCAGCAATTGCCGAACGAGACGGGCCACTTCCTCCTTGGTTTTCAGCTTGCCCTTTTGCAAAGCGTCTCGAATGAACCGATTGTTGTCCGGTTTGTGATCCGTCAATGCATAGGCGATGGCATGGGCCAATTCATCCGGTGACAAATGCCGGCGTCCGTGCTCATCCACCTCACCGAGGCCAAATTCCATACGGTAAATCGACTCCGGACTGAGGAACATCGCCTTGATCGTCGTTTTGAATCCATCCAAGTTGCCGCCGGTCTTGATGCTCTTTTTGAGAAAAGTGATGTATTTCTCCTGCTCGTCCTTGTTCGGGTAGCGCCCGATCACCCGGATGTGCTCTCGCCTGATCACCTCCACAAGCACCTGTTCCTCAGGCATCGGCTTATCATCCAGGAAATCTGCAAAATCGCCCCGTTTTTCCCTTTCTACGAGAAACGAGTCGGCCACGATCATTGTCATCTGAACCGTGCTCTGATCCGCCACCGACATCGCTGCGTAGTCGCGTATCCCGCGCTCCGGGGTAACGTAACTGAAGGGGCTCTTAGACTTTCCAAAGCCTTTGTGGGAAAAAATTTCGGTACTGAACCGCCAGAGCCGAGAAGGTGAAAAAGGCGGGGTTTTGATTTCACCGGAAAACAGCTTTTCGTGATTTACCCAGTTGCCGTAGTCGGGCGAAAGCAGCTTTTTGCGATAAGCCAAGCCCGAGCCCGCAGTGAGCAACTGACGATCGATCCATTCGACCACCACATTACGCTCCGCTTGGCTCGGTTGCTCTTTTTCGTCAGGCGGCGGCATGTCTCCGGCCGTCAATTGCTCAAGGATTTCAAGCCACATGTCTGAAGTCTCGGTCTTCGTGAAATCAAACGACACCTCGTGAAGAGCAAGCTTACCTTTTTGCTTTTTCTCCCCATGACAATGAATGCAGTGGGTCTTGAGAAACTGCTTTGCCATGCGCTCGGCCTCGGCAGCTCGTGTGTCAAGTGAGACCGAAAAAATCAGCAGTATAGAAAGGGCATGGATCGTTCGCATAATCTGATTAAAGCCTAGGCAAATACTGTACCTTGACTTATCCTGTGTGGACTTACTTATGCCGCTCTTTCTTCAAAGAAATTAGCAGGGTTGCCAATTTTATTCGGGCATTTTAATCAATCGAGCAATGCATGAATTAAATTCGACACTGCGACACATCCACCGCTGGTTGGCGTCTCAAATAATCAAGAACCAATTGAATAAGAAAAAATGGCTCCAGAGGAAGGACTCGAACCTTCAACCCTGCGATTAACAGTCGCATGCTCTACCATTGAGCTACTCTGGAACTCGAAGCAGCAAAGGCTACCGAAGCAGATCGAGCACGTCAATGCGTTTCAGCCGCGCTGACATTGAGGGCAATAGTAGGTACTGCGGGCGGCTTGAGTGATTTTCCGAATGGGGGTGACGCAGCGGTCGCAAGGCTCATCCGCACGGTTGTAAACTCTGAGGCGTTCTTCAAAACCTTGGGTGCCGGTGGTGGTGCCATAATAAAAAAGGCGGTCACGTCGGTCTACTCCGGCAAAATCCAGAGGCACGGTGCTGCCGCACGCGATGGCCTCGGCGAGCACTTCACGGATGCTCGCGGCCAAGGCAGCGCATTGGTCACGGGTGAGGCGGCGAGCGGATTTGCGTGGAGAAATGCCCGCACGCCAAAGAGCTTCGCTGGCGTATATGTTGCCAACGCCAGCGAGCGTTTTTTGGTCGAGCAATTTTGGTTTAATGGCCTGGGTGCTGCGGCTCAGGGCGGCGTGGAGTTTTGCTCCATCGAAGGCATCACTCAATGGCTCGGGGCCGAGGGTTTCCAGTGGCGAAAGGTCAAGTGTGAGGCGGCCAAAATAGCGGGTATCTTCGAACACGAACGTGTGGCGGCTGAGGCCGAAAGTTACGGCGGCATGTTTCGGCAAGGGCGCGTTGGCGGGTTGGACATACATGCGCCCGGTCATGCCGAGATGGCCGAGCAGGGTGAAAAGATCGCGGCGGGGTGGCTTGAGTT
>JAPKDK010000152.1 GCA_028872645.1 Verrucomicrobiota bacterium | reverse complement strand
GCTTGGCAGCCGTCCGGGCCAAGGTCGGAGAGGAGCAACACTCGGACGCCGTGGAATTCGCCGCGCAGTACAAGGGCGTCATCGGTGCTCTTGGAAAAATCATCGGCGGGTGCCGGATGCAAAACTTTCCACGGCCCAAGTGTGTCCCCGGCGGATACGGTGTGTTGCAATTTCCCGCGTTGCGCTAATTTGGCCAGCACTGTTTTCTGAAATGGTGAGGATGATTTGGCGTGGCTCAAATACACGCGTTCCAACGGCTGCGCGGCCAGTAAATTGGTGAAGCCGCCTATGTGATGGCCGATGCCGTGGGTGAGCGCCACCGCCTGCAGGGCATCCACGCCGCGTGTTTGCAAATGGCGCTGCACGGTATACTCGACGGCCATCGCGTCGCCGGTGTCGATGAGTAAACCGGATGTGTGCGCGCTTGCCTCCACGTGAATCATCGGACCTTCCGGCAACATTGTGAGCCGTACTTCCTGTCGATCGGTTTGCCAATTGGCCAATAACAAAACTACAAACACGCCGCCGCCGCCCAAGGCCCAGCGGCGCACGTTGGGTTTGAAAAACCAACCCGTGCCCACGCCGAAAAGTACCGTGTACCAGCCGGCCATCATCCACGGCGCGGGCGCACGTACGTATTGCCACGCGCCGGGGAGGTCGGCCGTCCATTGGCTGATGGCCATCATACAGTTCATAAAAAACCACGCCGAATGATTGAACAAAATCGTGAGCGGCTCCAGCCAGCCGCCACAAATAAAACTCGCCATACAGCTCGCCAACGCCAACGTGCCGCACGCCACCACCGGCACATTAGCCAGCAGTGCCACTGGGTTAAACAAATGAAAGTAATGCGCGATGAGCGGCAACGATGCGAGCCACGCGCAAAAGGAAACGGCAATCGCGCCCACCAACCAATACGAGGGTTCCAAAACCCAACGCCGCCAGCGCGGCCAGAGTTCGCGTGGCAAAAAGGGATCCGGCCGCACGCCCGTTTGCAATCGCTCCACGATGGGCGGCATCACCAGCGCAAGGCTGAACACCACGGCGAAGGAAAGCTGAAAGCTCGCGCGGAAAAGTTGCTGCGGATCCCACAGCAAAATTAGAAACGCCGCCATCCCGAGGGAGTTCAAAATATTAACCGGCCGCTTGAGCGACCACGCGGCGAGGATGAGCGTCATCATCACCGTGGCCCGCACTGCGGAGGGTTGCCAGCCGGTGGCCGCGGTGTAAAACCACAGCAACGGAATCGCCACCGCCCCCACCCAGCCGCGCGGCACGCGCAGCACCCGCAGCAGGATCACAAAAATTCCCGCCACCAATCCAATGTGCAACCCGCTGATCGCAAAAAAATGCATCGTGCCCGATTGCATAAAAGGTGCGGCCACCTCGCCCGTGAGCGCCGCGCGCCAGCCGAGGCTCATCGCCCACAGCAACTCCAGCGCCTCGTCTTGTTCCGGCAAACCTCGACTGAGATTATGCCGCGCCCACGCGCGAAAGCGATCGGCCAAGGGACGACGCGGCGGAGAAGTTTGCGGGATGAGTTTCCAGCGTGTGAGTTTGTCGGTATTCAGTTCAAAATAAATGCCGCGCCGCCGGAGGCTTTCGCGGCGGTCGTACAATCCCGGTGCCTTCGCGTGCTCGGGCTGGATGAGCACGCCGTCCACCTCCACGATTTGCCCAGCATAAAAATCTTCGCCCAGTTGATTGGTGGTCGTCACCATCACCGTGCCGTGGGCGGGTTGGCTTTGGCCTCGGCGCGTAATGCTCTCGGCGCGCATGCGCAGCGAGGTTCGCTCCACCACGACCGCGCGGCGACTTGTCGGCGTGGCCGCCAGTTCGCCGCGCAGCGTGACGATTGCGCCCTCCTCCGGAATGAGATGCCGCAGATCATTCGGCGAAATGGGCGCAGTCTGCCGCGCGTAGTTAGCCCAACCCATCAACACAATCGTAGCAATCAATGCCACTTGCCGCACGACATCCGCCACGCCGGACACCATCCCAAGTCGGTCATTGAGAAATCCCACGTGAACCGCCACCGCCCCATCGCAGCGTTGGCCCAGCCACACGGCGGCCAGTGCCACGCCCGCTGTCAGCAATGCCAGCGCTAGCACGGTTTCGGGTGGGAGCAAAATCCGTTCGCCCATCAGCACTCCCGCCATAAACAACGCGGCGATGATGAGCATCGGGAATTTCACAACGGATTTTTAACACACACCGCAGAGTTGGCAAGGCGGGGGAATTTGCGTAGCGTGCCCCGATGCTTAAGTTGGGAGTCAATATCGACCACGTCGCGACGTTGCGCGAGGCGCGCTATCGCGGACAACGCCGGGGCGAGCCTTCGCCGGTGGACGCCGCCATCGCCGCCGAGGCCGCGGGCGCGCACGGCATCACGGCGCATTTACGCGAGGATCGCCGCCATATTTTGGATGCCGACATCGCCGCGCTGCGCAAAGCGGTGAGCATACGTTTCAATTTCGAAATGGCCAACACCGCCGAGATGGTCCGCATCGCCCTGCGCACCAAACCGGAAATCGTTTGTCTCGTGCCCGAGAAACGCAAGGAGGTCACCACCGAAGGCGGACTGGACGTAGCCGGACAATTACCCGCGCTGAAGCGCACTTGCAAAAAAATGGCGAAGGCGGGCATTGAAGTCAGTTTATTTATCAATCCTGACGCCAAACAAGTGGACGCCTCCGCGCAATCGGGCGCGCAGTTTATTGAACTGCACACCGGCCAGTTTGCCGAGCACTTCGGCAATACCCGCACCCGCCAGCGGGAACTCAACCGCCTCATCGCCGCCGCCGAGCACGCGCACAACCTCGGCCTACGCGTGAATGCGGGGCACGGGCTCAATTACGAAAACCTGACCACTCTCCACGCCGTGCCGCATTTGGAGGAGTTAAACATCGGGCACTGCATTATCAGCCACGCCGTGAGCGTGGGCTTGCCGCGCGCGGTGATGAAAATGTTGCGGCTCATGAAAGGCTACCGCGGATGATTTTTGGAACCGGCATCGACATCGTGGAAACAGAACGCATCCGCGAAATTTGCAAGCGCTGGCGCAAGCGATTTTTGAATCGCGTGCTGCGTGAGGAGGAAATTAAATACTGCCTCTCGCAAAGCGACCCCGCCCAATGCATCGCCGCGCGCTTTGCCGGCAAGGAAGCGATCAGCAAAGCCTTCGGCACCGGCATCGGCGCCGAACTCGGCTGGCACGACATCGAAATCGTTCACCAACCCAAAGGCTGCCCGATGGTTAAATTACACGGACGCGGAAAAAATCTGTTACTCGAACAAGGCGGCAAAAGCATCCACGTCAGCCTCAGCCACAACGGCGGCCAAGCGGCGGCAATGGCGGTGTTGGAGGGATAATCGATTACGCCTCGTGCAGTGCGGCGATGACGTGGCCGAGCATTGCGGTGATGGATTGTTGGCGGCTTTCGTCTTCTACTTTTCCCCCATCAATGTCGGTAAGATAAAAGCTGTCATTGGCGCCGCCTTTTTCGGTATTGATGCGGGCGAGTTCGATGGTGAGGCCAAGGGCGTTGAGGGTGTGGGTGACGGCGTAGAGGAGGCCCACGTGATCCTCGGCTTCGAGATCGAGCACGGTGAATTCGGCGCTGGAGCGGTTGTCGAAATGGATGGCGGTGGGGATGTGTTCGCCGGTGAGCGAGGTGTATTCGATGCCGGAATCGGGAAGCTGCGCGAGGTCGAGATCGAGATCGTTGTGCGCGGCAAGGGCGGGCTTGAGGCGTTCGGTGAATTGCGCGCGCTGCTGGCCGGTGGGCAACTGGCCGGTGCGGGCGTCGGTGAGGTAGAAATGATCGAGCACCATCGAGTCGCCACGCGTGAAAATTTGCGCGCTTAAAATATTCAACCCGCACTGGGCGAGCACGCCGGTTATGCGACTGAAAAGCCCGGGACGATCCCACGTGCAAATGCTGGCTACGGCATAGCCGCGATCGCGGTCGCGCTGCCATTCCACGGCGGGCTCGAGCATTCGATCATCAAAGGCGATTTGCAGCCGGATGAATTCGTGCACCAACCCGATGTCCTCGGCGATCTCATCGGCGGGCGAAGCGCGGAAGTAACGCATCGGCAGTTGCTCAAAGTGCGCTGTGATTTCCTCGGCGGGCACTTTATCGCCAAGTAGCTTGGTGACTTGGTCCTTAATCTCGGCGCGTTCCTCTTCCTCCGCGCGTACGGCCACGGGGCCTTCGCGGAAGAGCGCGCGCGTTTTCCAGAACAGACTCCATTGCGAAGTATCCTTGAAGCCATTCCACAAATCATCGCTCGTACCCAGTGAATCGGCCAGCGTGTGCAGCATCAGCAGGTTGAGGTTTTCTTCCGTCTCCATTTCCTCGGCGAACTGCTCGACCACCTGTGGATCCTCCAAATCGCGCCGCTGCGCCACCTGCACCATTGTGAGATGATGCCGAATGATGAGCTGCAAACTATCGCCCGCCGCTTCATCGAGGCCGATGCGATCAGCCACGTGCTCGGCCACGCGCGCGCCTTCGCGTTCGTGACGGTCGCTCTCGATGCCCTTGCCCGAATCGTGCAGCAACAGCGCGAGGTACAGCGTGGACGGCCGCTCGATTTCCTCAAACACTTCGTGGTAGCGCCGGTAATCCGGCCACATTTCCTCCCACAAGCCGTCGAGTTTTTCGAGGCACACCAGCGTGTGCTCGTCCACGGTGTATTGATGATAAAACTCGTGCTGCACAAGACACGTCAACCGGCCAAACTCCGGCAGAAATTTGCCCAACAAATCCAGCTCGTGCATCCGGCGCAAAATACGGCCGACCGCGCCAGGATGATTGAGGATTTCCAGAAACGTCTCGTGCACATGCGGATCCTCGCGAAAGGCGCGATCCACCAGCCACACCTGTTGGCGGATGATTTGGGCGAGGTCCGGATGCAACCGCAGGCTGTGGCGTTGCATCAGCAAAAACACGCGCATCAATTTGCGCGGTTGATCGCGAAACACGCGGCGGTTGGTGGTATTGATCGCGCCGTCCACGATCGTAAACCCATCAATCACCTGTTCCTTGCGGCCACTCACCCAACGGCCGAGCGCCTGTTGCCAAGCCGGACGCGGCACGAGCGCGAGGCGCTGTTCGATAGCCCGCACGGTAAGATCGATGTGGCGCGCGTGCTTATAATAATCCCCCATAAACGCCTCCAACCGCTTGGCGGGCGAGCGGTTGGTGTAGCCCAGCTGCCACGCCACCTTCGGCTGCACGGCTTTGGTGAGCACCTCCACGGGGCGATCCATCTGATAATGCAGCTCATTGCGCGCGCGCAGCAGGAAAGAATACGCCGCCTCCAACCGTTCCGCCTCGGCTTTGGTCACCACCTTGCGCGCCTCCAAATCCTCCATCATCCGGAATCCCTCGTGGAAGTGCATCATCCAATGCAGATTTTGATAATCGCGCAGGCCGCCGCAGCCGTTTTTGATATTCGGCTCCTGCATCGTCACCGCGTTGCCGTGCTTGGCGCGCCGCGCCGCTTGATCCTCCAACCGCGCCACGATGTAATTCGCGACGTGCGGTTTCACACATTTAGCGTGCACGGCATGCTCCATTTTTTTAAACAACGATTCATCCCCGGCCACGCGGCGCGATTCGATCAGCGCTGTTTTACTTTGCATATCCTTGTTCGCCTCCTCCACGCAATCGCGCACGCGCCGCACCGAGTGGCCAATCTTCAGCCCCACATCCCACAAAGTATACAACACCGTGTCAGTAACACTTTGCAAAAATTCTTCCGGCTTCGGCTTGGCCAGCAGGCGATCGTCACACAGAAAAAGAATATCGATGTCGCTTTGCGGATTCAGTTCCGCGCGGCCATAACCGCCGATGGCCACTACCGCGATGGCCGGTGGCGATTTAAATTTCCCCAAAGGCGCCAGCCCGATGGCCGTATCGATCAAATGCCGGATGAGCGCGTCGATCACCGCTGCCCGCGCGTGGCACACCTCGCGCCCGAGGCCGCCGCCGCGATGCAGTTTCTTGAGTCGCGCCGCCTCGTCCTTGAGGAAACGCTTGTAACGCGCCAGCTCCGCCGCCGGTGTCTGGCCTTCCGCCAGCACCAACCGCTCCGCCGCGTGCGCCTCCACTTCCTTAATCAACGTCGACACCGCGCGTGGTTACCCCAAAACCGCCCGTGCATACAGTCAAATAAGCCAAGCTTGCTCCGGGGTGCCGTGCGGATTAACGTGCCGCGTGCATCCGGTTGCATTTACGATTAGCGGATTGACGGTTCATTGGTACGGTATTTTGCTGGCCTCGGGCTTTATGCTGGGATTGTGGACGGCTGGGCGGCGCGGGATGAAGATCGGCCTCAACGCGGAGGACCTCTCCAACCTCGTGCTGTGGATTTTCATTTGCGGTATCGCCGGTGCTAAGTTGCTGTACGTTATCAACGAAGGCGACACCGGCAAGCCGCTCAAAGAATTGCTCTTCCAACGCTCCGGCTTGGTGTTCCACGGCGCGCTCATTGGCGCGAGTGCGGCCATCATCATTTTCACCCGCGTGAAAAAAATGCCCGTGTGGGCCACGTTCGATGCCCTCGCGCCGAGCATCGCATTGGGGCACGCCTTCGGACGGTTGGGCTGTTTTATGACCGGCTGTTGCTATGGCAAAACCTGCGCGTTGCCGTGGGCGATCACCTTTCCCGATGGCCACCCCACCCATCCCGGCCAAGTCCATCCCACGCAAATTTATGAATCGCTGATGAATTTTTTGCTCTATGCCGGACTGGCACTTTTATTTCGCAAACGCAAATTCGACGGGCACGTCTTCGCCGCTTATTTATTGAGCTACGCGGTCATCCGTTTTGGCATTGAATTTCTGCGCGACGATCCACGCGGCAACACGCTCGGCGGACTGGCCCCCGGCCAACTCATCAGCATCGGCTTGGTGATTGCCGGCGGCATTTTGTGGGCCAAGCTGCGAAGCCATCCCTTGAAAGAGGTATGAGCCGCCACGAAACACTGCACGTCAAGACCTCGCAACCCAAGGCGCGGCTGGACAAGTTTTTGCAGGAGCACTTTCCTGAAACCTCGCGCGGCACATTCCAGCGCCTTATCGAAAACGGTGACGTGCAAGTGGATGGCGAACAAACCAAGGCCACCCACCACCCGCGCGCGGGCGAGGCGATCACCATCGAATGGCCCGAGCCCATCGCCGCCGAGGC
>JAPKDK010000151.1 GCA_028872645.1 Verrucomicrobiota bacterium | reverse complement strand
CAAGCCCATTGAGTTCCATTACACCGGCGGCCTGCATTTATTGATGGACAATGGCCACACCATTCAGGTGGACATCAAGAATGATGAAAATTACATCGTCATCAACGGCCAAAAATACGAGCTGCTACAGTTTCATTTCCACGCCAAAAGCGAGCACACCCTCAATGGCCATGCCGCCAAGATGGAAGTGCATTTGGTCCACAAGTTGGTGACTGAAACCCCGCACGACGATTCACGCGTTCCTGTCCCGGGCGACCACTCTGAAAAGCCAAAGGCGCCCCAAGTTCAACTAGCGGTGATCGGCGTGATGATTGAAACGGGCCCAGAAGCCCATCCGTTTATCAAAGACCTCTGGTCCGATTTGGACGCGGTGAAACCCAATGACGGCGGCATCCGCTTCCGCCTCGACGGCCCGTTGAGCTTGGTGCCGAATGAAGGCAAGCGTTCGTACTATCGTTACAACGGCTCACTCACCACCCCACCCTGTTCGGAAAATGTCCTTTGGACGGTGATGACTGAGCCCATCCATTTTTCCACCGCACAAATCAAAGCGTTTACCGATCGCTATTCAAGCAATGCTCGGCCCGTAATGAAAAAGGCACGTCGTTTTGTTTTGAAGTATGAAGATAAGCCCACAGATATTACCCCGGCTGTGTTGGTGCCAAGACCTGCCCGGGGGCTCCCGCCCAACACCGTTCCCCTGCCGCTAATTCCCCTGCCGCTAACTAACTCCCCGTCAATCGGCGTGCGTGGTGGCATCGGTATCCCCAGGTTGCCTACAGTGCCCGGAACCGCCCCCACCCCACAACCGCGCTAGTCGCGGATGGCCAAGCTCGGTGCCTGCGCAGTGCGGTGACCGTGGCGATCCAGCCAGTCGTAAAACTGCTCAATCACCTCATCCGGCTGCCCATCGGAGGCGAGCTGGAGACGATGCTTGGGGTGGCGCTGGAAACCGGCTTTGCGGGGTGTTTTCAAGATGATGGCATTTTCTTTCATCCCCAAAAGCAAAGCAAAATCGATGCCGGTTTTTGGTTATGCACCGGCTGACTCTATTTTGGGGATAACCCGCGGCTAGTCCAGCGAATCCAGTGGCAATGCCAGTGTGTCGAACACAGCCGAAAACGGAAGGTCGATGAGCATTGCAGGATAGCGTGCCGCGCCCCAATCAGCCTTGGGATAATTCTGCCCAAGACCACGCACACCGGGATACGGGCCATCTTGATGGAGCACCGTCCGTGATTGCATAGAGGAACATCCCACACCCGCCATCAGTGACACGCCCAACGCGAAAGCCGTCATTTTTTGTTTCAATTCCGTGATTTCCACGTCGCCACCGTAACGCACACCGACCATTTAGCCACTCAAAAATGTACGGAAAATGTTTTGTCATTTCAGAATCCGGCTTTGCTTTTTCAGAAGAAAAACCTATCCTGCCGTGTGATGAACATCACAAAAAATTTCAGGGTGTGGATGATGCTGTCTTTGGGTTTACCCACCTTCACCGGTTGCATTTCATTTGGCGGCAAGGCCGTGCCCCCCCTGCCCGAGGCCCGCACCGGCGCGGACAATACGCGCCCGCTAACCGCCCGGGAAATTTCTGACAAAGCTCTCGAAGCGGAAAAACGACGGGAATCCAAAACAGCAGCGGGCATCGTGTTCACTTTTCAACGCAAGGTGGTGATCAATGAAGTGAAGGGCAAAAAGAAACGCCTCAAGACCCGAACCTACCAATCATTTTCAGATCACCGGGATCCCGTGCTGTTCTTGATTGACGGCAAAAAGCCTACGCTGGAACAAGTGGAAAAGGAGCGTAAGGAAATCCGTAAACACCAAATCAAAATAATGGGCAGTGGCGAATCCAAGGATGACCCCGAACACGAAGGCGATGCCAACTTGATGGTGCGCAACATTGAAAAGCACCGGGACAAATTTATCCCACACCTAATCGGCACCGAAACCGTCAATGGCCGCCCCGCGTATATTTTGCAATTCCTGCACGACCCCGAAAAGCGCTTCAAGGAAGCGATGGCAAACGAGGTGCTGAAGCACGTGTTGATCAAAATTTGGATCGATCAAAAAGAATTTCAAGTTGCCAAGGCCGAGGTGGTGCTGGCTAACCCACTGCACGTCATCGGCGGTTTGGTGGCCACGGTGACGACCTTCAAACTCACCGCCTATCAAAAACGCCTGACACCGGAAATTTGGACCGACCATCGTGTGACAACCTTCATTGAGGGCCGCGTTTTGTGGACGCCCCACACCATCACCTTCTCCAGCGAGTCGTCCGATTTCCAGCCGCTCCCCAAGGACGATTAACGCCGCTTGTCTTGCTCCCCTCGCTGTGACACAAACAGTGATGCGCTTCATCCCTCTTTTCGCAATGCTGTTGTTACCCGCCCTTGAGGCAGCCACAAAACCCAACATCGTTTATATAATGTGCGATGAGTTGGGCTATTATGAACCGTCGTTTATGGGCAGCCAAACCATCCGCACCCCGCGCATTGATCGACTGGCGAAAGAGGGTGTGTGGTTTACCCAAGCCCTCGCCGGCTCCTCGGTGTGCGCACCCACGCGTTGCGTGCTGATGACCGGCAAGCACAGCGGCCACACCTCCGTGCGCGTCAATGGCGGCGGCACTCCAATGCGTGCCGAGGAACAAACTATCGCCAGCATACTTCAGCGCGCCGGTTATGCGACCGGCGGCTTTGGCAAATGGGGCTGCGGCGGACGCGGCAGCACCGGCGTGCCCGAGCGGCACGGCTTTGATGTCTTCCTCGGCTACTACGACCAAGTCCACGCACACAGTTATTATCCACCGTATATTATTCGCAACAGCGAAGAAGTTCCGTTGCCCGGAAACAAAGGTGGCAGCACCGGCACACAATATTCGCATTATGTGATTTTTGAGGAATCGCTGGAATTCATTCGCGCCAACAAAGAAAAACCCTTTTTCTGTTACCTCCCCATCACACCGCCGCACGGGATTTTTGACATTCCGGATAGCGACCCCGCGTGGGCTGATTACAAAAACAAAGATTGGCCCGAACCAGCCCGCCGCTACGCCGCGATGGTTGGAATGGTCGATCGCCAAGTTGGCCAAGTGCTCGACCTGTTGAAAGAACTGAAGCTCGACGAAAACACCATCGTGTTTTTCTGCGGCGACAACGGCGGCAACAATTATTTCAAAACCGAAAAACATCCGCGCGGCCTTCACAGCGCCAACAAACATCCGAAGACCGGCGTCGAATTTCGCGGCGGCAAAGGCAATCTCTACGAAGGCGGCCTCCGCATACCGATGGCCATCCGCTGGCCCGGAAAAATTAAACCCGGCCGCGTGAGCGATCATCTTTGGTATTTCCCGGACGTGATGTCCACCCTCGCCGAAATCACCAGCACCCGCGCCGTGAAGGATACCGACGGCATATCCATCTTGCCCGAACTCCTTGGCCGCAAACAACCGAAGCACAAATATCTTTACTGGGAACTCGGCAACCAATCCGCCGTGCGAATGGAAAATTGGAAAGCCGTACGCCCGCGCCTCAACGCGCCTTGGGAACTTTACGATTTAAAAAAGGACATTAGCGAAGCCCACAACGTCGCCGCCGCAAACCCAAAGATTCTCGCACAAATGAAGGTCCACGCCGCTGAGGCGCACGAACCCGCCGTTGAGGGCACCTTCGCCGACCGCACCAATCACGAAAAGGATCGGCGCGCCAAATTCGGATCCACTCGCCCGCCCCAACGCCCCGGTAAAGCCAAGTGGATTACAAAAGGATTATTGCCCAACAAAGATTTTAAAATCATCCGTGTCAGCAGCGAAAACGTCGGCAACGCCAAACTCGCCCGCAACACCATCGACGGCGATACCAACACCATCTGGCACACGCAATTTTCTCCAGAAATTAAAAAACACCCGCACGAACTCATCATCGACCTCGGCCGCGAACACACCCTCACCGGTTTCCGCATTCTCGGCCGCCAAGACGCCGGCTGGAACGGAACCATTAAAGATATCGAAATTACCGTCTCCAATCATTCGGAAAATTTTGGCGCACCCACCCTCAAAACCACGCTGAAGAAAACCAAGTCGCCGCAGGATTTAAAATGCGCCGTTGTGAAAGGACGCTTTATCCGCATCCGCGCATTATCCGAAATCAACGCCGGCCCCTGGACCTCTCTCGCGGAATTCGGTGTAAAGGAAAAATGATTTCCCCGCTTGACGGGATGCGCGAATGGGTGTCAGCTTGGGTCATATGAGTTTGGGCCATCCGCACATCGGAGTTTCCCGCCGTGCCGCCATCCGCGCGGGCGCGCTCGGGTTTATGGGCCTGGGGATGAGCGATGTGGCCCGATTGCGCGCGGAGGCTCCCGGCGCCCAAGGGAAGTCGGTCATTTATGTTTTTCTTTCCGGCGGCTTGGCGCAGCACGAAAGTTTTGATCTTAAACCGAATGCGCCGAGCGAAATCCGAGGTGAGTTTAATCCCATCCGCACGAAGACGCCCGGCATTCATATTTGCGAACACCTGCCGATGCTGGCGCGGCGCTCGGACAAATGGGCACTGGTTCGTTCGCTCACCCATCCGCACAACGAACATTCACAGGGACACCACGCGATGCTCACCGGGATGTCCACGCCGCCCGCGGGGTTTAACCCCAGCAAACCGCAGGACAGCGACGACCCGAGCATCGCCGCGATCACCAACTCGCTGCTCAAGCCGCATGGACACGCCCCCACGCCGGTCATTGTGATGCCCGACAAAATTGTGCACCGCTCCGGCCGTACCATCCCCGGCCAATTCGCCGGGCGTATGGGGCCCGCGCACGACCCGTGGTTTTTAGAAGCCTCCCCCAAGCATCCATTGCATTATGGCGCGTATCCGGAATATCTTTTCCACCACGCCACCGGCGCAGTAAAGGATGACGCCCTCACCTTCCACGCCCCGCAGCTCGCCCTGCCACAAGGCTTGAACCTCCGCCGCGTAAGCGATCGGATTGCGCTGCGCAAAAACCTTGAAGCCCAATCGCGCGCGCTCGAGGCAGCCGCCAATCAGGAGGACTTTGATAAATACCGCCAAGCCGCCCTCTCCCTCCTCGCCAACGGCAAGGCGCACGACGCCTTTGATCTATCCAAGGCGGATCCAAAACAAATCGAGCGCTACGGCGACAACAGCTTCGGGTGGTCCCTCCTGATGGCGCGCAACCTCGTGAACCTCGGCGTGAACCTCGTGCAGGTAAACCTCGGCAACAACGAAACGTGGGACACTCACCAAGCCGCGTTCCCCAACCTAAAAGATTTTCTCCTGCCTCCAATGGATCGCGCCCTGAGCGCACTCATCGATGACTTGAGCGCCAGTGGTTTATTAGACGACACCCTCATCGTGATGGCCAGTGAATTTGGCCGTACCCCGAAAATCACCAAACTCCCCAGCGCCAAACTCCCCGGGCGCGATCATTGGGGCGCCGTGCAATCCATCCTCTGCGCCGGCGGCGGCGTGCACGGCGGCAACGTCATTGGAGCGTCCGACAAAATCGGCGGCCATCCCGCCCGCGCTCCACAGAAACCCGAAAACCTCGCCGCCACCATTTACGAAACCCTCGGCATCCCCCCCAACGCCACCTACACCGACAGCACCAGCCGCCCTCACTCCGTTTACCACGCCAAACCTATCAAGGGATTAAGGTAAAACAAGTTCAACGACAGACCCATTGCGGTCGCTCTATTCTTCGTTGATGTCCAAAACCGTTTTCACGGCCTTGTGGGGAAGAGCGAAAAGCCAGTGGCAAACGGATTCGTCGGACACGGGATTCACTTTGTTAACGGTGCTGCAGTTTAGAAAACCCCTTGTAATCCCAGAAAATTCGCTCACAAATTCTCGTTTGCAACGCGAAGGTCTGGCGTTCGATTCTCCATGGCTCCCCGATTCTTTTTATTCCCTGTTTTTGAGGAATATTCTGAAAAATGGATGGCGGCAATCCGTACTTCAATCGAGCGGTGAATGAGGGTTGAGGGAAATCATTCTACTCACCACTCACCAGAAATCACTCCTTCTCATTCGAGCCGCCCAGCGTCACGCTGATTTTATATTTGCTCTGCAAATGGGCATGGGCTTGGCTAGCATAACTGGTTTTGGGGTAAAGTTTGCAGGTTTGCTGAAACCATTTTATGGCATTTTCGCGCGCGCCCGATTGCTCGTAAGTGTAGCCGATGTCAATGGTGGCACGCGCGGCCACGCCCTGATTGGCGCGGGCTTGATGGTAAAGCACCAAGGCTTCCTTGTATTGCTTAAGGCGGCGATGGCATGAGGCCATGGCAAAATAAACTTTAGGGTACTCGTCGGATTGCTGATAGCTACCGATGGCTTCTTTGAGTTTGCCAAGGCGCTCGTAGCAATCGCCGATGCCCCAATACCAATCGCCGAACTTGGCGGGCACTACCTTGATCAACACTTGATATGTCTCGATAGCCTTGTCCCATTGCCGCGCCTCGCGCCATACGCCGAGGATGGCCTGTTGCCATTGGCCTTCCTTTCCGGGGTCGAGGCCGATGAGTTTTTGGTAGGTGTTAACGGATTCGTTCCACTTTTTTTCTTGTCGCCAAGTATCGGCGGTAGCGGCCAGGCCGGCTTCCCGGTCGGCGTATTGTGTGTAGATTTTGCGGGCGTCACCGTAGCGCTTACGGGCGCGATGCCAGACGGCTTGTTTGCCGCGCAAGTTGTCGTCCACGCCGATGAGTTTGCCTAGGTGGGTGTAGACGGCGAGTCCCTCTTGGTCACGCCTAGCGTAGCTGTGAATGCCGGCGATGGTGTAATAAAAATCGCGCGCGCGGGCTTTGTTAGAATCAAGAGTAAGATCCCGTGGCATTTGCCGGTTGATATAGGCAATGAACTCATCAGCCAACTTGGTTCCAGTCTTGGCTTTCTCAGTGCTGCCGGTAAGTTGGCTGATGGGGTTGGAGGCGTAGCGATACATTTGCCGGATGAGCGTGGCGTCCTTGTAGGTGGTCTCAAAGGCTTTGATGCCCTCGGTAAAATTGCCTGAGTAAAAGTGATGTTGGCCGAGGTTGATGGATGCCTGTGAAGTGTAATAACTGTTTTGCTTGTCGCGTTGGGTCTTGTAGGTGAGATCTTCCCAGATTTGCACGCGGCGATGGGTGTCCTTTCGGATGCGGTAAATATCAGCAAGATCCCATTTGGCCAGCACACT
>JAPKDK010000150.1 GCA_028872645.1 Verrucomicrobiota bacterium | reverse complement strand
TCGTTTCTGGATTATTTGCACACCGAAGCGGGATCGTCCGTGTACACGCAGCGCAACTACAGACAGGCACTCACGGAATTTTCGCAATGGTACTTCGACGAACGCAACACCGCGCCGGATTGGTTGCACTTAAAGAAACTCGATTTCCGCGGCTACTTGCGTTTCCTCGGGCGCAGCAATCTCAGTCGCTCGGCGGTGCAACTGCGCTTCTCCGCGTTGCGTTCATTTTACAAACATCTGATGCGGCGCGGCAAACTCGATGCCTCGCCTGTCAAAGAAATCACGCTGCCCAAAAAAGAAAAACGCCTGCCACAATTCCTCACACTCGACCAAGCCGCCGCGTTGATGGAAGCACCCATCGTGGAACTGGCCAGCGCATGCAAGCACGCGGAAAAGGACACCCAGATCGACGCCGCACCGTACCTCCGCGATGCCGCCATCCTCGAGGCGATTTATTCCTGCGGGCTGCGCATTAGCGAAGCCTGCGGGCTGCGCGTGCTCGATCTCGATCGCGAAGAACGCCTGCTGCGCGTCCACGGCAAAGGCAAAAAGGAACGCCAAGTCCCCATTGGCAAACCCGCCGTGACGGCCATCGAACGTTATTGGGCCGCGCTGGAGCATCCGCCCACCGACGAGATGCCCATCTTCCTCGCCAACCCCGATGAGCTTCGGCCTGTTTATCCGCGCCTCGTGCAGTTGCATTTTAAGCACTACCTCGCCGCCGCCCATTTGGATCCCACCCTCACCCCGCACAAGCTCCGCCACAGTTACGCCACCCATCTGCTCAACGCCGGCGCCGACCTCCGCAGCGTGCAGGAACTCCTCGGGCACGAAAATCTCGTCACCACCCAAATCTACACCCACCTCACCACCGACCGCCTCAAGCAAGCCTACGACGACGCCCATCCGCGCGCCAAAGTAAAGCCGCAGTGATTGCCACCCACCCCCGCTTCGGCCCATAGTCGCCCGTGCACTTGGGGCATTTGCGATTGCGGGATTTTCGAAACTTCCGACGGCTCGATGCCGACTTCGGGCCGGGCTTTCACGTGCTGCTCGGCCGCAATGCGCAGGGCAAAACCAATCTGCTCGAGGCCGTTCATTTGCTCGCCACCCTGCGAAGCTTTCGCGGCGTAGGCAGCGCCGCCATGGTCCGCCACGGCCAACCCGGCTGGTTCGTAGGCGGCCGCGTGGTGGCCACCGCCTCACACGCCATTAAATTATACTGGAGCAAAAATGAGCGCCGCCTCACCCTCGACGATCAACCCATCCGCAAACTCACCGATTACCTCGGCACCCTCCGCACCGTCGCCTTTTGCACCGAGGACCTCCAGCTCATCAAAGGCGCAGGCCGCGGCCGGCGGCGCTTCCTTGATTTCCTCCTCACCCAAACCCTGCCCACTTACCTGCCCCTTTTGCAAAACTACACCCGCGCCGTACGCTCCCGCAATGCGCTCCTCAAAAAACGGCCCATCGACGAAGCCACCCTCGAAAGTTTCACGCACGAAATGGTCAAGCTTGGTAACGAAATAATGACCCGCCGCCGCACGCTCCTGCCCGAACTCGGCCCGCGCATCACCGCCGCCCACGCCCGCATCGCCCCCGATGGCGAAGAACTTAGCGTCGAATACCAACCCCGCGTCAAAGAAGACTTCGCCGCCGAACTCCATCGCATGCGCGACCGAGAGCGCGCCCTTGGCTCCACCCTCCTCGGCCCGCACCGCGATGAATTGAGCCTCCAGCTCAACCACAAACCCGCCGCCGATTTCGCCAGCGAAGGCCAAAAACGCACCCTCGCCATCTCCCTCAAACTCGCCCAAGCCGAGCACCTCGCCGCCACCCACGGCGCCCCACCCATTCTGTTGATCGACGACGTCATGGGCGAACTCGACGCCCCCCGCCGCCAAGCCTTCCTCCCCCTCCTAAACCAATGCACCCAAGGCCGAGGCCAAGTCTTCATGACCTGCACCGAACAAAACTGGCCCGAAGAATTAGGCGAAGAACTGCAAAAATGGGAAGTGACAGATGGGGAGTTGAAAAGGTAGGGCGTGCTCTCCGAGCGCGCCAAGGCGGTTTCGGAGAAACCTCCCTACCTAAAACAAATACGACTGAATATAATCCACCACCGGCTCCGGCCACACGCCCATGGCCACCGTCAGCAGTGCCAGCACGAGAATGGCCACGGAGGCGGAGAAGCCCACTGGCGAGTTATCCAATTCACCGGTTTCTTCTCGCACGAAGACGGCTTTGAGGATTTTTAGGTAATAATAAAGCGCCACCACGCTGAAGGCTAACGCCACGGCGACGAGCCAATATAAACCGTCACTCCAATATTCCATTTGTGGCGCGGCTTGGATGGCGGCGTAGAATAAATAAAATTTCCCTACAAACCCAGCGAGCGGGGGGATGCCCGC
This sequence comes from Verrucomicrobiota bacterium, assembly GCA_028872645.1. GTDB lineage: Bacteria > Verrucomicrobiota > Verrucomicrobiia > Limisphaerales > UBA1100 > JACNJL01. The sequence goes on along the minus strand of JAPKDK010000150.1, from coordinate 4,830 downwards.
GAGCGACAGCACAAACACTAACAACGCCAGCGAAAGGCCGGGGCTGGTTTTCCACGCGCCGCGAAAATCATCGATGAGCGCTTCGCGTCCGAGTCGGTCGTTCCACACGCTCACCACCGCAAACGCGCCCAGCGTGGCGATGGCGTACACGATCGCATAAAACATCGCCGCCGCTCGGCCGGCATCGGTGAAGGCCACCACCGCCACCAGAATATAACCGGCATTAGCAATGGCGCTGTAGGCGAGCAGCCGTTTCACATTCGCCTGCCGCAGTGCGCCAAGGTTACCCACTGCCATACTCGCCACGGCCATCATCAATAGTAATGGCACGATGGCCGAATGTGCGGAGGGCAACGAAACCGGCCCAAGCAATGCGAGCAACAATGCCACGCCCGCGATTTTTGAGCCGCTGGCAATCCATGCCGCCGCGGGCGTGGGTGCGGCTTGATACACATCCGGCGCCCACAAATGGAACGGCGCGAGTGCGAGCTTGAAACCGAGCCCCACCAAAATAAATAAATACGCCACCACCACCAACCGAGGCGCTTCCGCGAGCGTGGCCTGCGTGATGTCCAATCGGCCCAGCGTGCCAAACAAATAACTGATGCCGAACAACAAAAACGCCGACGCCACGCCGCCGTAGGTGAAATATTTCAGAGCCGCTTCGGCCGATTCCTTGCGCGCGGGGTTCAGCGCCGTGAGCGCGTACAAGCTCAAGCTCACCAATTCCAGTGCCACGAACGCCCCGAGCAAGTTGCGGCTCGTCACCATAAATCCCATCCCCAATGTGGCCAGCAACAGCAACGCGAAATATTCGCTCACTTGCGGTGTGGAAATCGTCCGCGCCGCCAACGGCAACACCAACAGTCCCAGCAAAAACAGAACGCCCTTCAACGCCAGCGTGCCGGTGTTCAAAACGAGTTGGCCATGCGTTGCGACTTCCAGTGCGTGGGCGTCCACCGCGAGGCCGCCGGTCAACTGAAACCCCAACGCCACCAACGCGCCCACCAGCCCCACGCCGCCAATGCGCGCGGCGGCGTCAGCACGGTCGGCAAGGCTCGCACCGCGCAGACAACCGTAGTCCACCCCCAATGCCGCGAACAATGCCACCACCACAAACAGGTCGGGCAAGAGCGCGGTGAATATTGCGGCGTAATCCATTTTAATTAAATCGTTCCAGGAAAAGTTGTAGGCTGCCGGCGATGTGATTGGTGAGCAACCACGGACACAGCCCGATCAGCAACGACGCGCCGAGCAGCAACGTCACGCCCGCCTTTTCGGGCAAGGTCATCGGCGAATAATCGGCTTCGCCTTCTCCGTTGTTGCCACCGTTGCCAATGCTCCGCTCGCGGAAAAATGCTTCGTGAATTTTCGCCAGCGTGTAGGCGAACGTCGCCAGCACGCCCACGCCCGCGGTGATGACAATCCACGTCGGCAACGTCTCCCACGCGCCGAGTAGCACGTACAGCTCGGACACAAACCCACTGAATCCCGGCAAGCCCATCGACGCCAAAGCCACGACGATGAACACCCACGCGATGCCCGGCATCCGTTCCATCAGCCGATGCAGTTCATCGAGCATCCGCGTTTTGGTGCGCGTGTAAATCACCGTGCCCACCATCGCGAAGAGCAGCGCGCCGATGACGCCGTGCGAAAACATTTGCAGCACCGCGCCCGTCATCCCCGTGAGATGCAGCGTGCCGATGCCCAGCAAGACAAAGCCCATATGGCTCACGCTGGAGTAGCCGATCACGTATTTGAAATCATCCTGCCGCAACGCCGCCAGCGCGCCGTAAATGATGTTGATCACCGCGAACACCGCCACCCACGGCGCCCACACCATCGCGCCTTCGGGCAGCAAACCCACCGCCACGCGCAGGCAACCGTACGCGCCGAGCTTCATCACCACGCCCGCCAGCAGCATGCTCGCCGCTGTGGGTGCAGCCGAGTGGCCTTGCGGCGCCCATGTGTGGAACGGCCACATGCCCGCCAAAATCGCGAAGCCCACGAACATCAGCGGAAACACCACCGCCTGCAGTCCACTGGAAAAATCCACGGTCATCAGCACGCGCAAATCGAAGGTGTTCAGTCCGGAAGCAAAGAACAGCGCCAGCATTCCGATCAACACCAACGCGCTGCCGCCGAAGGAATACATCACCAGCTTCATCGCCGCGTACTCGCGCTTTGCGCCGCCCCAGATTGCGATCAGAAAATATTTTGGCACAATCGCGATTTCGTAAAAGACAAACAACAGAAACAAATCCATCGACAAAAACACCCCGTACACCCCGCCAATCAGCGCGAAATAAAATGCGTAAAACTGATTGGCCCGATGATCGAGATTCCAAGTGAAGAGCACCCCCGCCACCGACACCAATCCCGTGACCAACAATAACGGTAAACTGATTCCATCGAATCCGGTGATAAACGCCACCCCCATCGAGGGAATCCAAGTTTGCCGGATGACATCCTCCATCCCCGGCCCCGTGTAGCGCAGCGCGCAGCAGAACGCCGCCCCCAACCCCAGCAACGCCGTCAGCAGCGCCACCCAGCGAATGCGCTGATACGCCGTCGCGGGCATCAACCCGCAAACCAGCGCGCCGAAAAAACTGAAAATGACTGTGAGCAATGCAATCATATCAAAACAAAATTGTACTAAACCGCAACCAAGTGGCCGGTGCCATTCCCACCCAAAATACGAGGATGAGCAGCGGTATTAAAATGAGCGTTTCCATCAGGGACAAATCCGGCATCGCGCGATGTCGTTCGGGCGTGGGGCCGGTGAATATTTTTTGCAGCATCGTCAGCAAAAACACCGCCGTTGCCAAAAGCCCCAGCGTGGCCACCGCCGTGATGCCCGGAGCCACGGCGAAGCTGCCACTGAAAATTAAAAACTCCGCCGCAAATCCAGCCATAAACGGCAAGCCGAGCGAACAAAACGTCAGCATAAAAAACGCCGCCGCGAAACGGGGTGTCACCGCGCTCAAGCCGCCGAAGTCGCCCAAGCCGCGCGCGCCAGCGCGTTCTTCCAACAAACCCACGAGATAAAACAAGCCCGCCGCTGCAATGCCGTGCGCTAACATTTGCAAAATAATTCCCTGCGTGGCCAGCGCATTGACATCTATTTTTGCACCATCGGTTGCCAGCCCAATCGCGCCCACCGCGAGCACGCAAAAGGCGACGTGATTGAGCGAAGAAAACGCCAGCATCCGTTTGAGATCCGTTTGCCGTAGCGCGAGGAATGCGCCCCACAAAATCGTCACCAACGCGAACGCCATCAGCGCTGTGGCGTAGTGCTGCAAATGCGCCGGGAAAATTGGCACCACCAAACGCAGGAAACCGTACACGCCCATTTTGCTCATCACGCCCGTGAGCAGCATCGCCACCGGCGCGGGCGCGGCGGCATACGCGGGCGCCTGCCAAATGTGCAGCGGCGCCATCGGCACTTTCACCCACAAGCCCGCGAGCACCGCGCAGAAAATCCACGGACTGACATCCACGCCCATCTTCGACAAGATGATGAAATCGAACGTCCGTGTTTGTTGATACAAAAACAGGAAACCCAACAACATCGCCACGCTGCCGACTACGGTGAATAGAAAAAAGTTTAGCGCAGCCCGATGGCGATCTTCGCCGGTGCCATAAAGTTTGATGAGAAAAAACGCCGGCACCAAAGTCAGTTCCCAGTAGAGAAACCAATGGAAAAAGTTGAGCGCCGTGAACGTTCCAAAGAGCCCTGTGAAAAGCAGACTTAGCAACGCAAAATAAGTACGCGGCCGGTCGGTGTGTTTCCAGGACGCCAGCACCACCAACGGCGCGAGCAACGCGGCGAGCAGGAGCACCAAGGCATTAAGGCCATCGAGGCCGACGAAGTAGTCGATGCCGAGCGCGGGAATCCAATTAAATTTTTCCTGAAACTGAATGCCGGTTTCTGCGAGATCAAACCGCGTGAGCATACCCACCGTCAGCGCCAGAGACACCAACGCGCCAGCGAGCGCGACCATCCGCGCGCGTGCTTCCGGCAAGGCGAGCATCAAAATCGCCGCCGCAATCGGTGCTAATGTGAGCGCGGTAATCATATCATCCAAAACAAGAGTAGCCCCAACGCCACCGCGCCGAAGGCGATGAGCCGGAGGTAGCTTGGCAAAAATCCACTTTGCGGACGCGTGACCGCCCAGCCGCAGTCGCGCAATTTTTGGCACAAGCCATCAAAGGCAAACGTGTCGATAAAGCGACGATCGCCGCCGATCGCCACCGCGCTGCTGAGCGCGCGCGCCAACGCCACGGCCATATCGCGCACGAAGAGCAGCAGCTCGTTGAGTTGCTCCCAAATGATGGCCATCAGATTCCAAAGGCGGCCCACGGTGGCGGCGTAGAGTTCATCGAACCATAACTTCTCGCGCAAGGGCGCGACTGCCAGTGGATCGGTTCCCTCGCCGAGCTTGCGTCCGCCGTAAAACAACCAACCAATCAGAATGCCCCCCAACGCCACGGCCACACTCACGACGATGACGATGGTTCCGTGTGGGGCCGCCGAGCCGGGTAGTTTTTCAAAAACCGGTTCGTGCGCCAACGCACCGAGGCCAAGCGCGGCCACGGCGAGAATGATGAGCGGTACGGTCATCACTTTTGGGCTTTCGTGCGGTTCGTGTTCGCCGCGATGCGCGCCGGTGAACACGTACAAACATTGGCGCGTCATGTAAATTGCAGTGAGCAGCGAAGCAAATGCGGCGATCCAAAAGATGGGGCGATTGGCCGCCCACGCGCTCGCGAGGATTTCGTCTTTGCTGAAAAATCCACTGGTAAATGGAAACGCCACCAACGCCGCCG
>JAPKDK010000149.1 GCA_028872645.1 Verrucomicrobiota bacterium | reverse complement strand
GAATCGAACCTACCTCGGCCCGTTCACGAACCGACAACGGTTTTGAAGACCGCGGGGACCACCAGGCACCCTTCACTCTCCGGGAAAAATTTCGCGCGCGCGCGCGGTGCGGTGAGGCAACGCGCCGCCGCCTACAGTCGCTGGATGGACTGCAGCACGGCGTTGGGCTCTGGGAATGTTCCCGTGGCCCGCTTGGAATACACCAGTTTATCATCCGCTGTGACCTCAAACACTCCGCCGGAACCGGGCACCAGTTCCAATGACGAAATGCGTTGCTTCAGCTTCAAAAGTTGGTCCGCCAAACTGACGGCCTGCGGCTCGTAATTTCAAGCCGCGCAATATTCTATGCGCACCTTCATGGTTCGGGAAAATATACGCGGGGTTCACCGGTTTGGCCAGCCCAATGCGGCTTGCTTCGATTCTCGTCATCTGGCAAAATAACGGGGTGAAATACATCTCTCTTTTAATCGTGGGCATTTGCCTGTTTACCCAAACCATTTTCGCTGACAAAACGCCGCGCCCCAACATCATCATTGCGATGGCCGATGATATGGGCTGGAGCGACATTGGCTGCTACGGCAGCGAAATCAAAACGCCCAACCTCGATGCGCTTGCCAGTGGCGGTGTGCGGTTTACGCAGTTTTACAACACCGGCCGCTGCTGTCCCACGCGGGCCACGCTGCTGACGGGAGTGTACGCGCACCAAGCGGGCATTGGACATATGATGAACAACAGAAATCTTCCCGGCTACCGCGGCGACCTCGGCCAAAATGTGCGCACCCTCGCCGAGGTGATGAAGACGGCCGGCTACGCAACTTATATGGCCGGCAAATGGCACGTGACGCCGCACACCAGCCCGAATGGCCCCAAATATAATTGGCCGCGTCAGCGGGGGTTCGATCGCTTCTACGGCACCATCCACGGCGCCGGAAGTTTCTTCGACCCCAATTCGCTAACGCGCGAGAACACGCAAGTTTCGCCGCTCACGGACAAGGGTTATAAAACGGATGAGTTTTATTACACCGACGCCATCAGCGATCATGCTGCGCGTTACATCCGCGAGCACAAAAGTGACAAGCCGTTTTTCATTTACGTGGCCTACACCGCGCCGCACTGGCCGATGCACGCGCTGCCCAAAGACATCGCCAAATACAAAGGCAAGTACAACGCCGGTTGGGATGCGATGCGCCGCGCGCGGTATGCGCGGCAGTTGAAGATGGGGCTCATCGACCGGAAATGGAAAATGGCCCCACGCGACCGGCGCGCGCCAAAATGGGATGTCGCGCCCAATCGCGAATGGGAGATTGGCCTGATGGAAACTTACGCCGCGATGGTGGACAATCTCGACCAAGGCATGGGTCGCGTGGTGACTGCACTTAAGGAAACCGGCCAATACGAAAACACGTTGATTCTCTTCCTCGCCGACAACGGCGGCTGCGCCGAAGGCATGGGCCGCGGGAAGGGCATTCAGTTCAAAGACAAGAATCCGGAAGTGCTCAAGCCGATGGGCCGAGGCGATTTGCAGACCAGCATGATTCCCAAACGAACCCGCGATGGTCGCGTGGTGAAACAGGGCACCGGCGTGATGACCGGTGGGCCGGACACGTACCACGGCTACGGCCTCGCGTGGGCGAACGCGAGCAACACACCCTTCCGCGAGTATAAACATTATGTGCACGAAGGCGGAATCAGTTCGCCGCTCATCGCTCATTGGCCGAAGGGGATTGCCCAAAACCGCCACGGTGAACTCGAAAGCCAGTCGGGGCACTTGATTGATTTGATGGCCACTTGCGTGGATTTAGGCGGAGCAACATATCCGGCAAAAGTGGGCGACAAAAAAATTGTTCCCATGCAAGGCACCTCACTCGCACCAGCATTTAACGGCAAGAACATCGGCCGAAAAGCACCAATTTTCTGGGAGCACGAAGGCAACCGCGCGATGCGCGACGGCAAATGGAAGCTCGTCGCCAAGGGCGCGCGCGGCCCGTGGGAGCTGTACGACATCGCGGCGGATCGCACGGAATTGAACAATCTTGCCGCCCAGGAACCGCAGCGCACTCAAGCCATGACCAGCGCGTGGGAGGCGTGGGCAATCAAAGCCCTTGCCAAACCTTGGCCTTATGGAAAGAAGGCCAAAAAGAAGTAGCGGAAAAAGCAATGGAGTTTCAAAACCACAAACGCGTCTATATATTATGAAAAAAATCCTGTTCCCCCTCATCGCGCTCGCCGGTTGGTTGGCGGTTCCCCACGCGCAAGCCAGTTGGATGTATGTGCCGCTTGAGTTGCGCCTCGCCGGTGCCACGTACGTGGTGGTCGGCAAGATCGACCGCATCGTAGACGGCATTGAGCGCCACAATCGCACTTACGATGTGGGCGCGATTAAAGTGAGCAAAGTGCTCAAAGGCCCCAAGACACTCAAGGAAGTGAAAATTATGTGGCCGGGGCCCGCGCCGTTTGCGTTGAGCACGGACATCAAATATCGCAAGGGTCAAGAGGGCGTTTGGATTTTGTATCCGGACAAGGAAGAGGAAAATGTTTATTGGGCAAGCTACCCCACCGATTTTCAGCAGTTAAAAGAACTGCCAAAAATCGAAGGCAAGATGAAGGCCATCAAAGCCATCGCGTGGTCCAAGCCCGTGGGAGGTTTGCAGCTGAGCGCGATCGTGGAGCAAAGCAGTTTGCGCGGGCAAAAGGTCAACGTGAAAGGTCGCCCCGTGAAGGCGCTCGCCAACGCCACGGCCTACGTGCTCGTGCGTAACACCGGCAAGGCAGCGACGCACGTGGTGAATTTCCCCGCTGACCAATCGTTCACGTATCGCTTCATCGGGCCGGATGGCAAACAGCTTCCCACCAACTTGGGCAATCCCGGCGCCGGCAAACTTGCGAAGCATCATTTTCTGTCAGTATCCGCTGGCGAAATGAAAGCCATCGGCTACGGCATGCGGTTACCAATGATTGTTCAGCCCGGAAAATATACCCTCGAGCTCGGCTACATCAACAAACGCAAAGGCGACACCCACGTCAAAGGCGCGGTGTGGGCCGGTGAGCTTATTGGCAAAGCGGTTTTTAAAGTGAAATAAGCCGCGCCAAATTCGCACAAAAAAAGCCGCCCGCGGGCGGCTTTTCTTTTTTGTGCCAAAACTTTATGGTTAAGGCGTTGGATTCTTCCGCTCCTTGGCATCTTTTGAGGCACCAACCGCTGCGCCAACTGCACCCCCGGCAGCGGCTCCAACGGCCGCGCCTTCGAGCCCTTTGCCGGATTGATGGCCGATGACGCCCCCGAGGATGCCGCCAACAGCAGCCCCGATGCCGGCGCCTTTGCCGGTGTTAGTTTGACAACCCACGGTGAGCAGTGCTCCCGCAGCTAATATGATAATGGATTTTTTCATGGTTTGTTTGTGTCCTCTGTTGTGACGTGCCCAGCGTGCGCCGCTATTCAAAACTAGCAAGCGCAATTGATTCACTTGATTGACTTGCGCTTGGCCCGTAACGCTGCACAATCGGCGCATGCATATCACGCGACGCGATGCTCTCAAGGCCGGTGCCCTCGGGTTGGCGGCCACGGCCACTACTTCCATCCACGCCAATGCCGACGGGGAAGTGGATCCCAATTTCAAAATCACCAAGGGCCGCATTCGGCAGTCGGTGATGGGTTGGTGCTTCAAGCCGATGCCGAGGTTGGAGTTGGCCAAGCATTGCAAGGCGATTGGGCTCGAGGCGATGGAGGGGGTTTCGGCGGAGGATTATCCGGCCATTCACAAGATGGGTTTGAAGATTTCGCTGGTGAGCGGTGGGCACGGTTTTAAGAAAGGCCCGTGCGTGGCGGCCAATCGCGAGTTTGTAATTGAGAATCTCAAAAAGGGTATCGACCTTGCGGCGAAGATTGACACGAAGAGCGTGATCACCTTCACCGGCATGCGCGGCAAAGGGCTCACCGATGCGGCGGGCTCCAAGAATTGTGTGGACGCGTGGAAGGCCGTAATGTCTTACGCCGAGAAAAAGAAAATCACGCTCGTGCTCGAGCATCTCAACACGCGCGATGATAGTCATCCGATGAAGGGCCATCCCGGTTACTTCGGCGAGGATGTTGATCATTGCGTCGAGCTCATTCGCAAAGTGGATTCGCCCAGCATGAAACTGCTCTTCGATGTGTACCACGTGCAGATTATGAACGGCGACGTCATCCGCCGCATCGGCCAGTACAAAGATTTGATTGGCCATTATCACACGGCTGGGAATCCCGGCCGCGCGGAGCTGGACGACACGCAGGAAATTAATTATCCCGCCGTGATGCGCGCCATCGTGGCCACCGGCTACAAGGGATTCGTCGCGCAGGAATTCATCCCCACTTGGAAAGACCCCGTGGCCGCCCTGCGCCACGCCGCGATGGTTTGCGACGTTTAGCCGCTTGCTCCTTGCGCAATGGCGGCGGATTCCGCATTCTTCCCGAATGCAACGGTTGATATTTCTTTTGGGCTTCGTGGCATTTGCCGCGCGGGCGGATGTGAAGCTTCCCTCGGTTTTCAGTGACCATATGGTTTTGCAGCGCGGGGCCGTGGCTCCGGTGTGGGGCTGGGCGGATGCGGGGGAGAAGGTTACGGTGCAGTTTGCCGGCCAAAGCAAAACCGCCACCGCTGGAAAAAACGGAAAATGGATGGTGCGATTGGATGCCATCAATGACGCTACCGTGAAGGGCGCTCTCACGGTGAAAGGCAACAACACGCTTACGATAAAAGACGTGCTTGTGGGCGAAGTGTGGTTGGCCTCGGGTCAATCGAATATGGCGATGACGGTGGGGCGTTGCCGCGATGCGGCGCAGGAAAAGGCGGCGGCGAAGTTTCCAGCCATTCGGATGTTCACCACGCAACGCCGCGCGCACCTCGAGCCGCAAACCGATTGCGCCGGCACGTGGGCGGTGTGTTCGCCGGAAACGGTAAATGGGTTTTCGGGCACAGCTTATTTTTTCGCACGTGCGTTGCATCAGAAATTGAAAGTACCGGTGGGCATCGTGCACTCGAGTTGGGGCGGCACAGCGGTGGAGGCTTGGACGAGTCTTGACGTGCAAGCGGGCGATAAAAAACTCGCGCCCGTTTTCGCCTCATGGAAAGGCAAACCCAAGGCGGACCGAAACAAGCCGGCCAATTTGTTTAACGGAATGATTGCGCCGATACTTCCTTACGGCATGCGCGGAGCGATTTGGTATCAAGGCGAGCGCAATGCGCGCACGGTGGACACTTCAAAACTCTACGCGCATCAACTGCCGCTGATGATTAACGATTGGCGGCGGCGCTGGGGGCAGGGCGATTTTCCATTCCTGTGGGTGCAACTGCCCAATTTCAAAACGCGGAACGACGACCCCAACGCCGCCAGCGCCTGGGCGCACATGCGCGAGAGCATGGCCGGCACGCTCTCGTTGCCGAACACCGGCATGGCCACTACCATCGACATCGGCGAGGCCAAGGACATCCATCCCAAAAACAAACAAGACGCCGGCGCGCGGTTGGCTAATTGGGCGCTTGCGGAGTTTTACGGTAAGGCGGATGTGGCCGCGACGGGGCCGATGTATACCTCGCATGCGGTGAACGGCTCAAAGGTCACCATCGAGTTTAAACACGCGGTCGGTTTGCAGACAAAAGAAGCACGGGTGGTGAGCGGTTTCGCGTTGGCGGGCGCGGATAAAAAATTCCATTGGGCCACCGCGACTGTGAACGAGAATGGCGCGGTGGAAGTTTTCTGTGACGCGGTGAAAAAACCGGTGGCGGTACGCTACGGCTGGGGGGATAATCCGCACGTAAACCTCGTCAACAAAGCCGGGCTGCCAACCGCGCCTTTTCGGACGGATAAGTGGTAGCCGGCTACTTCGCCCACATTGCGTTGATGAGTTCCACGGTGCGGTTCACCAGCATGTCGCCGCCTTCAGGGCCGACGAGGTTGCTTTGGACGATGGCGCTGTAGCCGCCGCCGGTTGCGGCCTTCAAAGTGGGCAGATACCAACCGGAAGAGCAGGCGAGTTGCACGATAAATGTTTGCGGTGCTTTGCAGCGGGTTTTCATCCGCATTCCAAAATCGAGAAACAGCTCGAAGGGATTGGTCGCCACCGCCACGTCGCCGAGGCGCAGCACGTGCAGTTCCATTTCAAACTTCGGGTGAGTCTTTTGTTCGTTGAACCGGTCGAGGACGTGTTGGTTCCAGCGGCGGTGCGACTCCTCGGCGCTGGAGCGTTTGGCGGCGGGCTTGGCCAACACGCGGTCGACCAGTACTTGCGCCCATTCTTTTTCCGTGCGCGTTACCAGTCGGCGCGGCAGTTTCAGCGTCTCGACGTGATGGCCGAAGGGCACCTCGGTGCGGATGTCTTTTTTCACGGCGGGCAGTGCGATGTCCACGGCGTTCACGATGCGCCGGGCAATCACTTCGTCCGCAGCGAGATCGCCGCGCAGTTTGCGCATGCGGGCCTCGGCACCTTTGCGGTATTGGACGTGCGGAGATTGGTCGCCGGCCGCGCCGCACCACGGCAGCACAAAAACTTTTTTGCCGTGTCGCTTTTTCATTTCCATCCGCACCTTGCCCCAGTAATCACTGGAAAGGTAACGGGCCGATTCGCGCACTTGCGAGGGGCAGGCGACATTCAGCACGCAGCCGGTCAGTTCCTTTTTTGTGTTCCAGAAAAAGAGCATTTCAATCCCCGTATCCTCGGAGCCTTCCACGCTGAGAAAGGCTGGAATTTTGTTGCTGCCGTACATCTTCGCCGTGCCGCCGCCGAAGGGCGGTTGGCCCTGCGCGGTGCGGTACACCATGCGGCGGTTGGAACCCACCACCGCGTGGCCAAGGCCCCAACTGACACCGCCGGGCGCGCGGTTTGTCCACGCCGACTCGATGGCCGCCGCGATTTTCTTGAGCATGAAATCCACGTAAGCCGGCGGCTTCAGTACGCCTTTGTCGTCCACGGTGTACCAGCCGATGGCGCGCGTGACCGGGCCGGTGTGCGTGTGGGTGGCGTTGAGAAAAAGTTTTTTCGGGTCAAAGCCGGGCAGCCGGCCCGCGAGCATTTTACGCAAACGCGGCTGAAGGTGGTCGGCGATGAGCACCAAATCGCACGAAACCATGATGGCCTGTTCGAGCGACTGCTCGCCCTTGCGCGTTTCAATCGCCAACACCGTGGCGGTGCAAGGCGACTCTACTCGCTCGGAAATGCGTTTGTGAAACTGCCCCGCCAAGGCGACCGGCTGCTCCGGCGTGATGCTGGTCATCGCCCAACC
>JAPKDK010000148.1 GCA_028872645.1 Verrucomicrobiota bacterium | reverse complement strand
TTTACTGACCTCACCCGCGCCACGCCCAACGATCGCATCATCCCGTGGTTGCTCGAGCACTTGGCCCACGTGCCGCGCAAAAATATTTTGTTACTCAACCAACTCGGCACGCACCGACCCAATTCGCGCGCGGAAATGGAGCAAATGCTCACGCGCGAAGTCGTCAATAATTACCGCGTAGTCAACGCCGAGCCCAACAACCGCGATGCGCACGTGGAGCTGGGTACCACCCACGATGGCACGCCCGCGCTCATTCATCGCCACGCGGTGGAGGCGAATCTGCGCATCGTCACCGGCTTCATCGAGCCGCATTTTTTCGCGGGCTACAGCGGCGGTCCCAAGGGCATTATGCCGGGCGTAGCGGCGTTGGAGACAGTGATGAGCAATCATGATGCTAGCCACATCGGCAATCCCAAGAGCACGTTTGGCGTCACGTACGGCAACCCGATTTGGGAGGAAATGCTCGCCATCGCCCAGCGCGCCGGGCCGAGTTTCTTGCTGAATGTCACGCTGAACGAGCAGCGCCAAATCACCAATGTGTTTGCCGGCAATCTGATTGAAGCGCACAAAACAGGCTGCGAATTTGTGAAACGCACCGCGATGCAGCCAGTGGAAAAACTCTTCGACGTGGTGGTGACGACCAACAGCGGTTATCCATTGGACCTCAATCTATACCAAGGCGTGAAAGGGATGAGCGCCGGGGCGCGCATTGTAAAAAAAGGCGGCACGCTAATCCTCGCCTGCGAATGCCGCGAAGGCGTGCCCGAGCACAGCCCAATGGATCAACTGCTGCGCACCGCCCGCAGCCCGGAAGAAGTGCTGAGCCTCCTCGCCACGCCGGGATTTAAAAAACCCGAACAATGGCAGGCGCAGATTCAAGCACTCATCCAGCAACGCGCCGATGTGCGCGTGTACAGTTCGCTCGATCCTGAAACTTTACGCGCCGCGCATCTCACGCCCTGCGAAGACATCAGCGCGATGGTCGCCGCCGAGCTGGAACGGCATGGGCCGGAATCCCGCGTGGCCGTGCTGCCGCAGGGGCCGTTGACGATTCCGTATTTGACTGAGTAAGCGACGGCAATTGTGAATAAATATTTATTCACAAACAGTCTGAAATACCCATACTAATTCCGGTTGCTGATTCCAGCAACTTAAGGAGGTTAAAACATCTTATGGAAAAAATGATTCGCAAAGGCATTGCGTTCGCTTGCTTATTTGCCGTAACCGGGCCCGCTTGGGCCCAACCCACACCTCAACCCCTGCGCATCCCCATAAAACGGCCGGGCTTGGGAACCGCACAACCGAATGCGCCGAAGATACCGCTGGGCGTGCAGTCGCAAAAGCGCAAAGGGCCAAGCTCGCCGAATATTATTCTTATCATGGCCGATGACCTCGGCTGGGGGGAACTGGGTAGCTACGGTCAGCCGGTGATTAAGACGCCGTACCTCGATCGCATGGCGGCGGAAGGCATGCGCTTCACCCAAGCCTACGCGGGCAGCTCCATTGGCGACGCCTCGCGCGGATCGCTCTTTACCGGCAAACACACCGGCCACGCGTACATCCGCGGCAACCGCCGCGTGCCCCTGCGCGCCATCGACATCACCATCCCGCAAATCCTGATGGCCGCCAACTACGAGACCATCGCGCTCGGCAAATGGAATCTCGGCGAAAAAGGCACCACCGGCGAACCTTTCCGCAAGGGCTTCCGGCATTGGGCCGGATTTGCCAACCAACTGCATGCCAATAATTATTATCCCCTCTTCCTGTGGCGATACGCACCGGGCACTGGCGGCATCAACCAATTTAACGGCGACGTGCCCATCCACGCCAACGCCGGCGGACGGCGCATTCAATATAGCACCGACATCATTACCAAGATGGCCCTGAACGCGATCCGCATTTACAAGCCCGCTCCGGAGAGCAAATACAAACCGTTTTTCCTGTACGTCTCCTACACCGCGCCGCACGCGAATAATGCGCTGGCGCAAAAGACGCGCAACGGAATGGAAGTGCCCAACAACGCATTCCCCTACGCCGGTGAACGCTGGCCGCGGCCGGAACGCAACAAGGCGGCGATGATCACCCGCATGGATCAGGCCATCGGCCAAATCCTCGCCAAGCTGCGCGAGTACAATATCGAGGAGGACACAGTCGTGTTTTTCACCAGCGACAACGGTCCGCACATGGAAGGCGGCAACGACCCGAAATTCTTCCGGGGCACCGGGCCATTCCGGGGCATTAAACGGAGCCTATACGAAGGCGGCATTCGGGTGCCGATGATTGTTAAATGGAAAGGCAAAGTGAAAGCCGGCACCGTGACGGATCAGCCGTTTGCGTTTTGGGATATGCTGCCCACCATGCTGCATGTGGCCAAACTGCCCGCGCCGCGCGAGACCGATGGCATTTCTCTGATGCCCACGCTGATTGGCTTGCCGCAAAAACAGCAGCACGAATTCCTGTATTGGGAAGTGCACGAAAACGGTTCGCAACAAGCCGTGCGCCAAGGCGACTGGAAAGCCGTGCGTACCGCGCCGGGCAAGCCGCTGGAGCTGTACAATTTAAAAACCGACAAAGGCGAAACGCGTAACGTGGCTGCGCAGTCTCCGAATGTAGTGAAGCGGTTCGAAGAACACCTGGCCGTGGCCCGGGTGAAATCAACTTACTGGCCACTTCGTGCGGCACCAAAAAAATCTGCCCAGCGATAGCCGCTTGGCAGGATCGATATTGCAACACCGCCCGGCTGAATAAGCTGGGCGTTTTTTTATTTCTCCGGCGCAGCACCCTCGGCTACTACGCGGAAGCCCGCATGTTGCGATCCGGAATCCGGCGTATTTTTCATCCGGGTCGAAGGCCGAAACGCGCCACAATAAAGATCCGTGCACAAATATGACCCCCCACGCTGGATGCGTTTGGGAATGCGGTTTCGCCCGTCGTTGGGGTCAAAGCTATCCTGTTGTAAGGGGCCACTGGGATTATTCATCGGGCTCTCGGTGTAATACGCCGGCGCGTACCAGTCCGCACACCACTCCCACACATTTCCCGCCACATCGTACAGGCCATAGCCATTGGCAGGGAACTCACCCACCGGAGCAGTACCGTAAAACCCATCCTTTTCTGTATTTTCACGCGGGAAACGGCCGTGCCAAATGTTCGCGAGCGGTTTATCGTTGGGTTCTTCTTTGCCGCCCTTCCACACAAATTCTTCGCCATCGAGCCCTCCGCGGGCAGCATATTCCCACTCCGCCTCGGTGGGCAAGCGATGCTTCACTCCGGTGCGATCGGTAAGCCATCTGCAATAGGCCCGCGCGTCATCCCAATTAATATGCACCACAGGATGGTTGCCGCGTTTGGCAATATTGGATTCCGGCCCATCAGGATGCTGCCAATCCGTACCCCCCACATACTGCCACCACTTCCCCCACATGTTATGCTGTTTGAGCAAGTGTACAGGAATATCCTGCACGGGCGGCGTGAACACAATGGAGCCGGCCACGATTTTGTCCTTGGGAATATCCGAAAACTGTTCGGGCGGAATGCCTAAGCTCTCCGCCGTAGGCACTTCCTCGGCGAGGGTCACAAATTTTGTAGCAGCAATAAACTTGGCGAACTCATCGTTGGTCACCTCGTGCACGCCCATCCAAAATCCATTAAGCTTCACCCGATGCACCGGTGCCTCATCCTGAGGGCCACCCGCCCAGCCCATCTTAAAAACACCCGGCGGAATCCACGCCATGCCGCTGCTGTCAAAAACTTCTCCACCGGAAGAGTTTACAGGCACCGGGCTTTGCTCATTCCTTTCGCTTGGCTTGCAGCCGGCCATCAATGTAGCCAGCGTAAATGTCAAAATTAGTTTCATTGCTCTACTGCGTCTCGTTGATATTTTGCGTTTTGGGATGCCCAAAGTCATCCAATTTTTCGTGATCCTTCCGTTGCTCAGCAGTCATGCGTATGCTCCAGAACGTCCACATTAATCCCAGTACAATCCCCAACAGCACAAAGGCCCCTAAAAAATAGGGCCAACGATAGGTCGGCGGCAATTCGGGCACATTGTCCGAAGGTGTCATGAGAACGAAGAACATAGTCCCCTGCCTCTGAAATGCAATTCGAATGTGAGCTGTGCGAATCTGGTTGCGCGGGGGGTGGGCGATATGTTTCCCTGCGCCATGCCTCCCGCCCCGCTCCAGCCCGGCACTTTATATCTCGTGGCCACGCCCATTGGCAACCTCGAGGACATTACTCTGCGTGCCCTGCGCACCCTGCGCGAGTGCAGCATCGTGGCTGCCGAAGACACCCGACGCGCGCGACAGCTCATGCGCGCACACGACATCGATCAGCCCACGCTGAGCTGCCATAAATTCAACGAAGCCAAGCGCTCGGGCCAATTGCTTGAACGATTGGAACGCGGCGAAACCATCGCGATGGTGAGCGATGCTGGCACGCCGGGTATCAGCGATCCGGGAGAACGCATCGTGCGCGCTGTGCTCGCCGCCGGGCATCGCGTGGAATCCGTGCCCGGCCCGTGCGCGCTGGCGGCGGCACTCCCCGCGAGCGGATTGGCAACGGCCGAGTTTCATTTTGTGGGTTTTCTCCCGCACAAAAGCGGCGCGCGTTTGCGGCAGTTGGAAGCGCTTGCAGAGGTGCCCGGCACGCTTTGTTTTTATGAGTCGCCCCATCGCGTGGTGAAATTTTTGGGTGAACTCGATGGCCTTTGGCCGGAGGCGCAAGTGGTGTTAGCACGGGAATTGACCAAAAAATTCGAGGAATTTCTACGCGGCACACCCGCCGAATTGCTGGCCCATTACGCCGAACGCAAACCGAAGGGGGAGTTTGTGGCGTTGGTGCAACTCTCCGCGTGATAAATGCTTGAGCTTGCGCGCGCAGGCACATCGTGGTTCCCTCCCGCCCATGGCCATTTTGTACGTGGGCAATCTGCCCTTCAAAGTCACCGATGAACAACTCGCCGAACACTTTGCCGCTGCCGGTGAAGTGACCGAAGTCCATCACGTGCGCCAAGACAACAGCGGCCGCTCTCAAGGCTGTGGCTTCATCACGATGGCCAATGACGCCGCCGCCGCGAAAGCAGTGGAAACACTCGACGGACAGGAATTTGAAGCGCGCGAGCTAAGCGTATGTCTTGCGCGGCCCTAATTTAAGAACTTCCCCGGATTCATTATGCCTTTGGGGTCGAGGGCGTCTTTTACGGTTTGGTGCAGTCGGCGCACTTCGGCGGGGACGGCCAATGGCCACCAGCGTTTTTTGGCAAGGCCGATGCCGTGTTCGCCGGTGATGACACCATCGTGTTTGAGCACCCAACGGAACAGTTCATCCAACGCCGCATCGCGTCGTCGGGCGTGGCCGGGCCTTGTTTCATCGACCATCACGTTCACGTGAATGTTCCCATCACCGGCGTGACCGAAACAGGCAATGGGCATCGCGTGCTTTTTTTGAAGGCGCGCCGCGAAGACAAAGAGTTCCTCCAACTTGCCGCGCGGGACGACGATGTCTTCATTTAATTTCACCAAACCGGTGTCGCGCAAGGAATACGAAAATTCACGGCGGAGTTGCCAAATGGTTTCCACCTTTTCCACACCAAACGCGGCGTCGATAAAACGCGGCTTGAGCGGAGTCATCAGTTTTTTCAAATCCCGCAGCTCGGAGCGCACGCTTTTTTCCTGTCCATCCAGCTCGATAATGAGATGCGCCCGGCAGCCGTTGAAGCGGTCACTGCCAGTGCGTTTCGTGGCGGCGCGTAACGTAAATTCATCAGCCACCTCCAACGCGCTGGGGAGATAGCCGGCTTTGAACACCGCCGCAATGCCCCGCGTGGCGACGTGCATTGATCCAAGCCCCACAGATAACGCGGCGCGAAAGGGCGGCAAGGGTAAGAGCTTCAGCGTGGCTTCGGTGACGATGCCAAGCAATCCCTCGGTGCCGGTGAAGAAACGAGAAAAATCAAAGCCGGTTTTGTTTTTGTGCGCGCGCCCACCCACTCGCACGAGGGTGCCATCGGGCAATGCGAATTGCAGGCCGAGCACGTAGTCGGATGTAACGCCATATTTGAGGCTGCGTGGCCCACCGGCGTTGGTGGCGATGTTGCCGCCGAGGCTGCAGTCCGCGCGGCTGGCGGGGTCGGGCGGATAATACAGCCCTTTCGCCTCAGCCTTGTTCTGCAAATCAGCGGTGATGACGCCTGGCTGAATGACGGCCACAAAATCGCGTTCGTTGATTTCGCGAATGCGCCGCATTTTTGCGGTGCTAAGTACAATGCCGCCACGCACCGGCACGCAACCACCGACGTAGCCGTAGCCCGCACCGCGCGGGGTGACGGGGATTTGATGGCGCTGGGCAAAGCGCAAAATCGCACTGACGCTTTTGGCGCTGCGCGGAAGGGCCACCGCTTCGGGCTTGCCGGTGGCAAACCATTTGTCGCCGGAATGCGCGCTGAGCGTGGGCTCGTCAAGACGCAGTTCTCCGAGTGCAAGTTGACGTTGGAGGCGTTGCCAGAGTTTAGGGTTCATCCGATTCAACCGATTTAATTAACGCGCGCGCATCGTCGCGTTCGTTTTCGGGAACCTGCACACGAATGCCGCCGGTGGCAAGCGAGTAACCTTCCATGCTGAAGGCGGCGGCTTCGCCCTCGACGGTGGCTTGGAATCCGGCGATACGCAGCCGAGCACAAACCAACTGCGCCTCGGGCCCGCTGAAGGAGGAGAATACCGTGACGCGATCCATACCTCAATTGGGGCGTCCGCTCCTGGGCGGGGTGCGATTATTAGTGGGAGGTGGCTTGAACAATAAACCGCGTGCGTTGAGGTTACTGGTGAGGATGGAAAAATTTCCGGCGGCACTGTTGAGGTTGGTCATGAGCTGGAAAAACTCCATGCGCAAAGCATTGTCCTTGAGCAATCCGCCGGCGAGGCCCTTGCCGGCTTCCAGCTCGGCCACGATGCGGTCGGCGTTTGCGGTGAAGCTCTTGAGGCTGGCGGTGACTGCGGCGACGTCCTTGACGATGACGTTGATACTGGTTTGGTTGGTGGCGATGGTGGCCTGTAACTTTTCCGTGCTGATTTTAAGACTTGCGGAAATGGCGGTGAGATTGGTGAAAACTCGGCTCACCATTGGGGCGTTGGTGGCGATGAGGGTTTCCAAATGGTTGGCGGAAGTATCGAGGCGCTTTGTAAATTGCGCGAAGTTATTGAGGCTCACTTGAAGGGTGTTAGTGTTGTTGGCGAGCATGGTGTCTACGCGCGACACGGCGTCGCGAAATTTTTGCACGGT
>JAPKDK010000147.1 GCA_028872645.1 Verrucomicrobiota bacterium | reverse complement strand
AGATGAACGCGTTCGATTCCTTTGCCGTTTCGACCGTTTTGCTTCTGGGCTCGTTATCGATAGTGAAGAAACCCGGCTGCCCGCGGTCATAGGGTTTCACCGAGTGCGAGTTATCGTGTAGACAGGCGCAGAACGAAACGCCTATGAAATCGGGATCAGCTGCCAGGCGCCTTGAGAGGAGGCGGTAGAGCACGCGCCGATCAAGATGATCAGGGACCGGACCAGGGGTCCTCCCGGTTTTAATAAGCGCCTCCGGATAAACGTTGCCAAAGACCTGGTCGCTGAGCAGCGCGGGCAGGCCGGTCTTCCCGACCACGGGTTTGATCTTGTGGGTTTCGCTGAAATGCTGGGGCGCGAGCACATCGATGTAGGGGCTGATGCGCTGCCAGATCTCAGGGGAGTAGGTGACGCCCTTGACGTAACAGCCAAGCACCATGTGGTTGGGGTCTCCCTTGCGGATTTCGGTGTGTCCGAGCCGGTTGACTTGTACGACGATTTCGGCAATCAGCGCGTGTTGGTCTGTGGCAATGGCCTTGTTCTTGGAATACTGAAAGTAGCCCGCGGGATAGGCGATCCCGCCCTTTTGCCGCAGGTCGTCGAACGACTGGTAGGATTTTCCGTAGACGGCGTTCAGTTTTTGGATGTCGCCTTCGTAACATTTTTCCAGGGTGGAGATGAGGTGTTCCCGCCCCGCACTGCCGGGCTTGCGATTCAGGGTCTCGTTGAGCCACAGGCCCGAACGCATGAAGGACCCGAACCCGTAGTAGTACCCGAGAATCCATGGGTTATCCTTGTTCGGCGCCACGTATCTCGCGACCGTTTTCTGGACAAACCGGGCGTATTCATCGCTGAAGACATCGGGGCGTTTTTCGCCGGGTTTGAGTTCCACCTGGTGTTTGATCAGGGGCACGTGAATGGCGTGGGGTATTTTTTCCTCGCGATATACCCGTTCGGCCAATGCCGTGTCGACAAAGCCCAGGCGAATGCGCTCCATGCTGTAAGGTCCGCTCCAAACGCAGTTATAACCGAGATCCCGCATTTTCTTGATACCGTCACGCAGCCAGGCTTCCTGGCTGCCGTTGTAGGAGAAGGCCACAGCGCCCTGTGAGAAACTGGTTACCGGATGACTGATCCCGATCCCGAAAAAGCCGTGCCCCTCGGGCGTCACCAGCCACCAGCGGCCATCGATCTTTTGGGTGTGGAAATAGCCGGTCTTCTTGCCTTTCACATCGGCGAAGCCACCATAGGCGTCCAGTTCCGCAGCCGAGGCAGAAACGACGGCAAATCCGTAAATCATACAGGCGATGTTTACCCCAATGATCAAAGTTGCTTTCATCGTTGTTTCACTTCAGTTCAAAACCGGCTGTCCATCCATTGGCTGATTTTTTTATTAGCAGCCTTCATCAGATTCACCTGCTCCGTATCTGGTTTTTCCATTTCATCGAGCAGCCCCCGGCGGCGCGCCTTGTTGCGCTGATAGGCACCGCAGAGATGGAATCCGATGCAACCCGGATTCTTGTGCAACGCAGCCAGCGTCTCAGCGTACCAAGCGCCGTTGTTCGGCTTGTAAAATGCCTGACTCCGCCAATCCACCCCAGCAGCGTCGGCCAGCAGGACCGGCTTGCCCGTTTTCCGGTGCCACTCGTCAAGATGCTTTACTGGATCGCGGAAGTCCTGAAAAGACAGCACGTCGACATACGGCTTCGCGGCGTTGATCACTTCCATGGCGATTGGCGCGTTGGCCTCATAGCGGTCTCCGAGGAGCAGATGATGTTTATCGTACCGCCGGATGGCGTCGTGAGTCGTCTTGTAATAGAGGTGGGCCAGCTCGGTGAGTTCCTTGCGACCGGCTTCCGTCTTCAGACGCTCGGGATCAAACATCGGTCCGCGCCATGCATTCGGCGGCCGATGGTGAACCCAGCAGGGACAGTCACTGTAAAAATAGCCGATCAAGTTCGGATCGTTGTTCAATCCAGCGCAATGCGACCGGGCTACGTAGTCACACCATTCCTTCCAATCCTTGCTTCGGAAGTCGTAATGTTTGGTATGCTTCTCCCATTGATGCGATTCAGTGAAGGGCAACAAATGACAGTAAGGCATATCCAGAGCCTTGTATTCGTCATTGGTGAACGGACGCGAGTGCTGCCACTGTCGGACGGTCACCTCCTGGACCCAACCGACGGTGTTGAACCCCCAGGCCTTGAGATTGGGAGCCACGGACTCCTTGATCCAACGAACCGTGCTGCCGCCGTATTTCTTTTGCCAGATATGAATGTTCTCGGGATAGCGCAGACTCGCGGGATCGATGTGATTGATCCCCATCGTAAAGAACGGCTTCCCGTCCGGCGCGATCAACCACCAATGATCTTTACGCTGACCGAGGGTAAAGAAACCATCCGGTTTGGGCTGCGTGGTCTTGGTGGCCTCAGCAGCCGCGCCGCGTGACAATGGCGTTAGTGCCAATCCCGCGCCTAAGGCGAGACCGCCTTTAAGAAACTGTCTTCGATCTACTTCGTTCATGATCAAGTATTCTTCATTGTTTAATCCAAACTAGATCACGCCAGCGTGGAGTGTCGTTTTTTTGAGGTACGCCGGGTGTACTGCGACCATTATTGACCAATGCTGTCAATTTGGCGGCAAGTTGCCGTTCAATATCCGGATGTTTCGCCACAAGGTTTTTAGTTTCTCTTGGGTCACTGGAAAGATCATACAGCTCGCGCTTGTTTTTGCGGGCATCTTCCATCACCAGCTTCCACTTGCCTTCGCGGATGGCATATCGGCCTTGCGAACTATGATGTACCATGGACACCCGTGGAATGGTCTCTTTTGTTCCCGTTAAAACACCATAAAAACCGTCACTATCCTCACCGGCATTCTCAGGAAGTTTTTTGCCGAGCATTTGAGCAAAGGTGGCCAGTAAATCAGTCTGGCAAACCGGCTCGTTCCATTGGGTACCCGCCTTCACTTTAGCTGGCCAACGGATAAGAAACGGAACTCGATGCCCCCCTTCATAAATGGAACGCTTACCTTCACGGTAGATGCCATTACTGTGGTGACCATATAACTCAATCCGTTGGCGCCAGGTCGTTTCCGGGCCATTGTCACTGGTGAAGATCACCATCGTATCCTCGGCAAGCTTTTCATCCTCAAGCCACTTGAGAATGCGGCCAATGTGCCAGTCGGTCTCGATCATAAATTCGCCGTAAGCGCCCGCTTTGCCCTGACCCCGGAATTTCTTCATGGGAATCACCGGCTTGTGCGGGGAAGTGTAAGGCAAATAGAGAAAGAACGGCTTACCCTTTCGTGCCGCAGCCGCTCGCCCCTCCAACCATTTCAATGATTGCGTGGTAAAGCGGTCCAGACACTCGACATCTATAAAGTCATTGGCCACTTCAAGACCTTTGCCCTTAAGGCTCATCTTTCGCCGACCCGACTCCTCCGGTTCCGGCGCCTCTTTTGGAGTTTTCTGGTAAGGCGGCATGATGCGGTAATCCGCCATCGCGATCTTGCTGGGTTTCTTTGAGGTGAAAAAAATAGGCGGCACTTTGGCATGGCGCCCTTCAAACCAAGCAAGCACCCCGTAATTCATGGAGGCAGGAATTCCCCAGAAATAATCAAACCCCTTGTCCAAGGGCATATCTTTAACGGGCTGCTTCCAATCGCGATTACCTTTCGTGCCGGGAAAATCCATTCCCAGATGCCACTTGCCGACCATTGCCGTCGTATAACCGTTGTCACTCAGCAAAGAGGCCAAGGTCATGCGACCATTAGTAATGAGGCATGTGCCCTCCGCACCCATGACTCCGCGCTTTAATGTAGTGCGCCAGGAATAACGGCCGGTGAGCAGGCTATATCGCGAGGGTGTACACACAGTGTCTGAGGAGTGCCCGTCAGTGAAGGTCATTCCCTCCTTGGCAATCCGGTCAATGTTCGGAGTCTTGAATTTGGCTTTGGGATTCAGGCAGGAAGCATCGCCATAACCCATGTCATCGACATAAATGAGAATGACGTTGGGCTTCTCTGCAAATGTAGAGAGCACCAAAGCAAACAATAATAGTACCGGTATTTTCATTTCTTCTTTTGTTTGGGGGGAGCCTGTAGCGCCTGCAATCGTCGCTTAAGAAACTCACCTGAAATTTTCCGGGCCTTTTCCTGGTCAACCGCATCGTAATCCCAAAACTCCTGCACCACTTTTTCCGTTTCAGGAAAGTCACGACCATCATCGCCAATGCGTTTACGCAAAGATGCAAGGCGTTGTTTCAAGTTGGCCACCGTCTTTGCATATTTCGGGTTGTCGTAAAGGTTGGCCGACTCGAGAGGATCCTTCTTCATGTCGTAAAGCTCCCATGCCGGCGGAGTTTGGTTTTGCCCCTGATAATCCGCACCATAGAAATAGATTAACTTCCATTCTTTTGTGCGAATCCCCACATGCCCGGGATTATCATGGTGAGCCATGTGCATCCAGTACCGATAATAAGCCTCATTGGGCCAATTGGCCGGCTCAATACCAGTTTCGCAGATGGACTTAAAACTACGACCCTGCATATACGCTGGCGTCTTAATTCCGGCGAATTCCAGCATGGTCGGCGCAAAATCAACGTTACCGACAATGGCATCCTCCCGTTGTCCAGCCTTGATAGTTTTGGGGTAACGAATCAATAAAGGCATGCGCATCGCTTCCTCATACATCCATCGTTTGTCCTGATAATCGTGTTCGCCCAGCATGAAACCTTGATCGCCGGTATAGATAATGACGGTATTATCCATCTGCCCTGTTTCTTCGAGATAATTAAAAAGCCGCTTCAGGTTATCATCCACCCCTTTTACACAACGTAAATATTTTCTGAGATAAGCATTGTAGGCCAGTTTTTGAATCTGCTTATCGGTTAATTTAGACGGGTCATAATCCTGAGGAAAATCCTGAGGAAATCGTTTTGGTAAATCCACAGCATAAGAACGACGTGGATTGCGATTGCCTATGGAGGTGCCGATGTGCGGGATGAGTTCGTCCTGATAGCCACGAGTGGCGATAGAACCAAAGCTGGTCGGATGCGACTCAATAAGATTCTTCGGCTGGGGAATATCGACATCAGAGAGATAGTCATTGTAACGATGGGCGTGTTCAAAATAATCGTGTGGAGCCTTATAATGGTGCATTAGGAAGAAGGGTTTTGAGTCATCGCGCTTCTCCTTGAACCATTTCAATGTCTGATCAGTAATCGCATCAGAAGAATGTTTGCCCGGAAATTTGATTAGGTTCTTCGGCCAAGGCTTGTCACCGCGAATACGAAATTCCGGATCGTGGAACTTTCCCTGCCCAGGAAGCACACTGTAGAAATCAAAATCTGCCGGCTCTTTCTTAAGGTGCCATTTGCCGATCATCGCAGTTTGATAACCGGCCTTTTTCATTTCCCGAGCCAAATGCTGACGACCGCCTTCAATCCCCCCACGCAAATCATGTACACCGCAAGTATGCGCATATTGCCCAGTAATAATAGTTGCCCGACTTGGTGCACAGATCGCGTTGGAGCAAAAAGCGTTCTCAAAGAGAATGCCTTCCTTGGCCAGTCGATCAATTGTTGGTGTCGGGTTTAACTTGGCCAAACGACTCCCGTAGGCACCAATAGCCTGCGAAGTGTGGTCATCAGACATGATATAAAGAATGTTTGGCCGCTCAGTCGCCCATATTATTTGCCCCGTGAATGCGGCAATAACAATTATGATTAGTTTTTTCATTTTTAAATTATTGAAAACTTACCGATTTCACAGCTTCCGCAGTCAATCGTGTGACCTCACTCCAGCGACCCTCGCGTAGTAGTTTGGGGTTCACCATCCAACTCCCGCCACAGGCGAGCACGTTGGGTAGTTGCAAGTAGTCGACTAAGTTCCTCGCGTTGATGCCGCCGGTGGGGATGAAGCTTACTTCGCCGTACGGCCCACTAAAAGCCTTCAGTGTGCGCACACCTCCAAAGGCTTCGGCGGGGTAAAACTTCACCACGTTCAAGCCGTGTTCGAGCGCCAATTCTAGATCCGTTGGCGTGGCGATGCCGGGAAAAATAGGCACGTTATTCTCCACGCACCACGCAACGGTGCGTGGATTGAAGCCGGGGGTGACGATGAATTGCGCGCCGGCCTCCACTGAGGCCTGAGCTTGCTCGACGCTGTGGACGCTGCCCGCGCCGAGCAAAAAATCATTACGATTGGACAATGCGCGGATGGAATCTAATCCAGCCTCGGTGCGCAGGGTGATTTCCGCGCAAGGCAAACCCGCCTCGCAAAGAGCTCCAGCCAAGAGCTCCGCATCGGCGGCGGATTCCAATGCGACCACTGGAATTAGCTTCAGCGATTGGAGCCGACTGATCATTCGGCAATTCCGTAAAATCGGCGCGCGGTGCCTTCAAAGATTTCGTAGGTTTCATCGTCACTGATTGGGCCAAGCACTTCTTTGAGCGCATCGTGTACTTGTTCGTAGCTGCCGGCCAATTCGCACACAGGCCAGTCGCTGCCGAACATGCAACGCTTTGGTCCGAACAACTCCAAACCAGCGTCAACATAAGGCTTGAGATCAGCGGGCTTCCAATCTCCCCAATCAGCCTCGGTAATCATACCTGAAAGTTTGAGGTAAATGTTCTCATGCTGCGCAGCGGCCTTAAGCTGTGGCAACCAGTCATCTTGGGACTGCTCCTTAATCTTTGGTTTTGAGAGATGGTCAATCACCATCGGTAGTTCAGGCAGTTCACGACCGAGTTGGTCAGCGTGCTTGAGATGCTGAACGTAAAAAAGCAGATCGAATGGCACACGGTGTTTCTCTAACACCTTCAGTCCACGAATAATCTCAGGACGGATGATGAAATCATTATCCGGCTCGTCCTGTGTGATGTGACGAACGCCAACGAACTTTGGGTGATTCTTGAATTCCAACAATTGCTCCTCGCACGCCTCGCTGGCCAAATCCACCCAACCCACAACACCCACCAGCCAGTCAACCTCTTCAGCCATTCCAAGCACCCAGCGGTTCTCTTCAACATTATGCTGCGTTTGCACAAAAATACTTTGCTGCATCCCGACGGCATCAAGATGCGGTTTAAGATCTGCGGGGAGATAATCACGCCGGATGGCCGCAAGATTTGGATCGTCCAGCCATGCGTAATCGAAGGGCTTACTCAATTGCCAAAAATGGTGGTGGGCATCGATCATATCAGTCGTTCTTCGGCCCGTAGATATGTTTTCCATTGCGGGCGGATTGAATGGCCTTTTGTGTGTCCATTGGTGAACCAGGATCACCCTGACTCT
>JAPKDK010000146.1 GCA_028872645.1 Verrucomicrobiota bacterium | reverse complement strand
CTCGTATGTCGGGTTCAAGGCAAACTTGCCGTTCCACGAACGGCTGGCCAGCACCGCCGCCGGCTGGTGGATACCCAGATTGTGGGAGCTGTTCACATGCCCGATAAAGGCATCATCCAGCCGGCGCTTTTCTCCATCCACGATGATGAAGGCGCTGTTGAAAGAGTCGATGGAAAGGGGTGGTTGGTATAGCGAAACCACTTTGCGGCTATTGGGGCCGAGTGTCACGGTGCGGCGTAGGTCTGCAATGTTGGATTCACTGTGGTGATCTTCTGCCGGAAATTGAATCGTTACTGTGCGTTTTTTTCCGGAGAGATTTTCCAACTCGAACTGATGTGCCGCGTAGCCGTGGTAGCAATTGGCGTCGGCCAGGGTGCGCGTGCGGACGTGCACGTTTTTGAACGTCAATTCCCCGGCCAACAGGCTGGAGGTTAGCAGAAGCGCGACGCAAATGATTTGCCAACAACGGCTCATACGGTGGGTTGCAGCGAAACGTCCTCGGGCAAATGTAGGCCGGTGTCGTCGAGGGTTTCCAAGAGTTGATCCAACACGCCGTGGACGTCAACGCGGTCAAAGCGCGCTTGGTAATTTAGAATCAACCGATGATTCAGCACCGGCCGCGCAATGGCGTGCACATCTTCGAAGCCCACCGTCGGTCGGCCATCCACCAATGCGTGCGCCCGCGCCGCTTCGGCCATTGCGATGGCGGCGCGCGGGGAAGCGCCGTATTGCACGTAGCGCGCCACCGCCTCGGGCGCTTCGGCATGGTCCGGATGGGTGGCCGAAACCAGCCGTGCAATATATGCCGCCACCGGTTTAGGTAGAAAAATATGTTCCATCACGCTGAAAAGATACTTGAGATCATCGGCGTCCAATTGCCATTCCGGCGCGGGCACATTGCCGCGGCGACGGCTGGTGATAATATTTTGCAACACCGACGCATCCACAGCATCGAACATCACGCGAAAAAGAAAGCGATCCAACTGCGCTTCGGGCAGCGGATACGTGCCCTCCATTTCGATGGGGTTTTGGCTGGCGAGCACGAAGAACGGATCGGGCAACGGCCGCGTTTGGCCGCGCAAAGTGACGGAGTGTTCCTGCATCGTTTCGAGCATCGCGCTTTGGGTCTTGGGCGAGGCGCGGTTGATTTCATCCGCTAACAAAATATTGGTGAACACCGGGCCGGGTTCAAAAATCATTTCGCGTTTGCCCGTGTCCGTCTCCTGCAAGATATGCGTGCCCACCACATCGCCCGGCATGAGGTCGGGCGTAAACTGCACGCGACTAAAATCCAGCTTCATCACGTCGCCAATGGTTTGCACTAGCGCGGTTTTGCCCAAACCGGGAAGGCCCTCCAATAAAATGTGACCGCGACTGAGCAAGCCGATGAGCACAAGGCGATGGAGCTTCGCGCGCCCGAGCAGGCTGCGATCCAGTTGTTCCAGCACTTGCCGGGTGAGTTCGGTGGCCGGAGTCAGTTCTTCCGGCTTGAGCAGGCGGGTGGTTTCACTCATAGGAATTGCGGGAAAACAATAACTGCACGAGGCAGTTCATTCACGCAAAAAAACCGTGGGTCGGCAGGGATGCGCTGTGCGCGTCCATGGACATGCGGATGCATGTCCCTACCATCAATCCTCCTCACGTTGGAAGAAGCGATCCACCGTCCTGCGATGCTGCGGGAGCACCGGTGCAGTCAGTGCGCTGCCGCCTCCGGCTTGGGTATTTTTCAATGCATCGCGACCGAGCACGGCTTCGTTGCCGGTGATTTCCGGCGCGCTGGAGGTCACACCCGCAAGGCGGGCTTGGTTGAGGCTTACGCTGGGCGAAAGTTTTTGTTCCTTAAATGCCGCGCCCGCTTCGTCGGTGGGTTGGCCATATTGCGTGGGCCCCGCACCGGGGCCGCGGTCGATGCCGCCTTTGCCTTGGCCCATTTGTTCCAGAAACTCGCGCAGCTCTTCTGGTTGAAAACCGCCTTTGGCCAGCATTTCTTTGAGGGCTTGGCCGCCGGGCATTTCGCCCGCGCCTTTGAGTTGCTCGGCCAAGCCGGGCGGGATGAGATTTTGTTCCGCCAGTTTTTGCGCGAGCTTTTGGAGGGCGTCTTTGTTTTCGCGCAACGCCTTGAGTAGCTGTTTGAGTTGCTTGGGATCCATCGGCTGGTTTTTTTGGCCGGCCTGTTGGAGTGCCTTTTGGATTTCCGGCGCAAGATTTTCCAACGCTTCTTCATTGAGTAAAGCATTCAATAACGCGCCGAGTTCTTTCAATGCTTTCTCCTCGGAATCGGGTGCGGCATCCTTGGGCATTTCATCCACCGCGTTGCCCAGCAACTCGGCTTCGGTGAGGGCTGCCATTTTTTTCAGTGCCTCTTGCGCGGCTTGTTCGGCGAGATTTTGATTGGATAGCTTGAGGTGATCCAGTGCTTCCCAAGTTTTGGCCGGATTAAAACCGGTGGCATTCTCCTTGAGTCGTTCCAGTTCCGAACGCTTCACTTCGGCTTCCTGTTCGGACAGAATATTTTCCTCTTCCAAAACATTCACCTGCTCGCGCGCTTGCTCGATGGTTTGGCCAATCTCCAGCGGCGGTTCCGCCAGCAGCTTGGCAAAGCGCGTGGGGACGAGCAGCGTGATCCCCAAAAAAATTAACGCCAGAAATAATCCACCATACGCCCGGCCGCCGCGCCAACGTAAATTGGGGAGCCGCAAATGGTTTTGCCGTTCCGCCCACGCCTCGGTGTTCACCTCCGCATCGGCCATCACCAAACCGCCGGCTTTGTTTTCTTTATCGAACGTGGCGCGGAGTTGTTCGGCATTGGGGCGGCGCTTCAATTCGCGCTGCCACGCCACTCCTAATAAAATGGCCAGCGACCCCAAACCGTAAGCCCACCAATAAGGCGGCAGACTCGCCGTGAGCCGCACCACCAATGCGAGCACACCCAGCCCCATGAGCCACACACCCATCCAGCGCAGAGCGGTGCGGCGAAACATCACTGCATTCACACGGCGGGAAAATTGCTGGAGAGTGAGATTCGATTGATTCATCGCAACCGGAATGAAGATAATCCAGATTTCAATTCTGTCAAGAGATTGAAAAGAAAAATGATTCACATCATAAATCGATCTTTAGCCAAAACCTGTGAAAATATGTGAATAAAAAAATGCTGTTGTTACCAAAAAATCATTTGCGTAATTCCAGTTCTTGTGGTAATGAATTGTGAGCGGGACGTTGTTACCTGCAATTTTTAACCAAAAACAGAGTTGTTACCAAATTATGGCTAGTTTACGTAAGCGACTGAAAAGTGATAACTGGGTTTGCTGTTACGCGACTGCGGCTGGGCGGCGGATGCAGCGCAGTACCGGCACTACGGAAAAGGATGAGGCGATGGAGATTTGTCGTCGTTGGGAAAATGAGGAGTATGCCCTGCGTGATAACGATGAACCCGTTGAAGGCTTGGCGGTGGCAAATAAGCGCGCGTTGGTGGCGGGCTTAGTGTCGATGGTGATCGTGATTTTAAGTTTGGTGGGCTACTGGCAATATGATCTTAGGAAGAACGGGCCGGAGTTGTTTGTGGATGTGCCGGAGAGTGAACGGCCTGCAACGTTTGTTGAATCCAACTTAGCCAAGCGACATCGTTGGGTAAAACTTTCGCCCGATGCCTTGGAGCGATTGAATACGTTGGGCGGAAAAATTCGACTGAATCTTTTTGATGACCTGCAGGTGACCACCGAAGTGGTGGTGCGCCGATTCATCAATGGCGGCGCGGAAACCTCGGTGGGTCGGCTGGATAATGATCCGGATACACTGATGATGGTATGCCGGAAAACCGTCCAGCCCGGGAAACTGATGGGCGTGGTGGTGGATACCTTCGGCACGCAGTATTTAATTTCGCATGAGATTGATGGCAAACATGTCATTGTGGAGGTGGATCAATCGAAAATTCCCGGCTGCGGCGGTGTCATTGAACTGGAGCAGGCAAAACAACCGGTAAAAACTGCTGCAAAGAAACCGGGGTTACCCGCCACACAGGTGGCACGTCAGGACTCGCCCGAGGCAAAGGCGTTGGAGCGGTTGGTGCGCGGTTCAGAAGCGCAGGCACTGCTTGATCCCAGCGGCCATGCTCATCGCGCGGGTGCTACTTGTCGGGATTGTCGGTCGTTTGCTGAATTAAAGAAACAATTCAAAAAGACGGAGCTAAAACGGACCCCGAAAACCGGCATATCGATCCCCACGCCAACCCGGAAAGGCCCGTCGACTGAGCCGGTGAATACCGGCTCCCATAACTTGCTCAACTCCATGGGCTTCAATAAGCCTTTGTTGGCGGCCATCAATCCCTCCAATCAAAGCTTTGGCCTTTGGGGTCGGGGCGGTTCAGCCCGGCAAACCGTTGGCCCCACTTCACCCGGAATTTTGGAACACATGCGCGGCGGCGACACGGAATACATTGATGTTCTGTTTGTTTATACCGACGGACTGTTGCAGGCACAAACGGGTGCGGATGCAGCAGAAAAGCTTCAAAATCTTGAGCTTTCCATCACCCGTACGGTGGAGCTAACCAACACCATTTTTTCTCAATGCCACATTCCGCTCGAGGTGCGTACGGGAGATGTCACCTTGGCGCGGAATCGGTCCATGACTGGGGGCGATGCCATATTGGCGCAAACAGGCGGCCCCGGCGGGCCGGCATGGGTGCAGGTGCAGGCACCGGTTCGGCCGGTTTATAATCCCGATTCGAAGAGCACCCCCCCAAACCCCCAATGGACCAAGCACTGGGGCAATGGGGCTGCGGTGGGTATCTACAGTCCCTTATACACTAACTACGTCCCCGCCAGCCTGGACGCAGCTTTGGGGTGGATTGCTGATACGGACAATAGCCTGATTTATGGTGACCAATACTGGGGTTCGGGAACCATGGCCAGCACACCTCCTGAGCAGGTTCCTTACATCAACCTACCCAGCGCGACAACATGGACCCTCGTGCCTGAATACGATAATACAGAGAGCACAGGGGATGATGGTACGCCATTCACTTACTCCGCCACCCGTACGCCTGAGTTGAACACTGGCCCAGTGGAGCATGCTGATTCCAGTCACGTACTGGATGGCACCTACACTCCGGGTTCACCACAGGGCGTCATGGGCGCCTTGCTTTCTCATGCGCCGGTGCAACAATACAATGATGTGACTGGCCCTGATTCCGGCCCGGTGCTGATCGATCTAGGTACCGGTCTCATCAATTGGATAGGCGGTCCGGAGCATGGCTTGGCCACTGGCTCGGTGGTTTATTTTGAATCGTGGAACACAGCCCCGGATACTAATGGCAGTAAGCTACCCAAGTGGAAAGTGCATCAACAACCGGTGAAGAAAACAAAAGTGAAGGTGGCTGCCGCAGGCGGGGGATCCGATGGAAGTGGCGATGGAGGCAGTGTTCTCCGTCCTCCGGGAGGCGGTACCGCCCCGCAGCAACCCGGTGGCGGCAATGAAGAACAGCGAACTGATGTCATTAAGGGTGAGGTGACATACCCTATTGTGGCCGGGCTCAATGGTGTGATCACTCGCGCGCAGCATTATCCTCAAATAACTGTGGGCAAAGGAAAAGCTCACCCAATGATTGAGGTGGGTCGGGCCAGCTATTGGTTCCTTGATTTTCCGGGTAACTCGGCGGAGCCAGAGAAGTCCGCCCGCGCATTCCTCGGCGCCATGGCCGAGCAGTTGAAAATGAAGGCGGATACTTCCGACCTGCAAACCCTGCAGGTGAAGCATGGCTTGGGCACCGGCCACACGCGATTCCAGCAGACCCTCCACGGTGTTCCGATTTATGGGGCGCATGTTTCAGTGCATCAGGGCACCGACGGTGCGGTGGACACCCTACACACCAAATATTTCTCCGAACTGGATGTCGACCCCACGGCTCGCCCCAAGATTTCTATAACTGCGGCCAAGGGTGCAGCCTATCGTAAAGGCGGCATCACACGTCCCCGCATGCCCGGCTCCGGCAAACTGGTTTGGTGGCCGAATGAACATGGCAGCGCAAAGCTCGCTTGGGAGGTGACTATTTGTGCCCTCAAACCACTGGGTGACTTTCACACCGTGGTCGATGCAGAGTCGGGCCGGGTGCTCCTGCAGGAAAACCGCATTTGCTTCGCTACGGGAAGCGGTTATGTATTCAAGCCAAACCCATACCAGATGAAGGGTGGCGATGTGAATGGCACTTTAGTGGATAATCCGATTGGTGGCTTCAACTCCGGCGCGGCTGACAACAACAGTACGGAGTTGGACAGCTTAATGACCAATGTGACCCTGCCCAGGTTGGCTAATGGCACGGGAAACATTATCGGCACCTATGCCGACATGGTGCTGCTGAGCAGCCCATCGCTGCCTGATAACGATGCTAATGAGGCCACGCGCGTCTATAAATACAGTCGCAACAATCTGCAGTTCGAGCAGCCGACCATCTATTACACCATCGACCGTATTGCGAACTACTTTGTGTCACTGGGATTTTCCAGTGGAAATGCCCCCCCCAACGGCATTCGTGATGCCAATGCCACTCGATCCTGTTCACAGTGGAATACGGCGGACCAATCTTTTTTCTCTTCCGCTAATAATTCTCTGCACTTTGGCACTGGCGGTGTGGACGACGGTGAGGATGGCGATATTGTGGCCCATGAGTACGGCCATTCTGTGCAGTATGATCAAAACAACAACTGGGGTGGGGGTGAAATGGGCGCGATGGGCGAGGCGTTTGGTGATTATCTGGCCGCCTCCATTTTCGCTAATGACGGCGAAACGGTCTACCAGACCTACCACGCGGCGGCGGTGGGCGAATGGGACGCAATTTCTTATGATACTTCATTTGACAATACTCCGGATGTATCCAAAGGCTATATCAAGACCATCCTTGGCGGCGGCACTCAGTACATTGACACCAATAGCTCGCTAGGCGGCGCAGATAATAATAGCACGGCCCTCTCCAACGATGTGCAGCTGGTGAACGTGGGCGATTTTGTCTTGGGCTCAACTGGCCAAAAAATGTGGTTCACCGATAACAATGGCAGTCGGGTTAGGCGAGTGGACTATAATTCCACCTTCGGCACCACGGTCGATGTGAACTCATCCATCACTACCATCGCCGGTCAGTTGGGGTCGGTTGATCCACTCGGCCCCAGCAGTGGCTCTGCGGCTCCTAGCACGGGCTTGGTGGCCTACTATCCCTTCAATGGCAATGCGAATGATGAAAGTGGCAGTGGCACAGTCCGCAATGGGACAGTGACTGGCGCCAGCTTGACCAGTGATCGCTTTGG